>JBBRVM010000398.1:0-4174 GCA_038246865.1 Burkholderiales bacterium | reverse complement strand
GTCGTCTGTCCGGAGCGACAATCATGAATGCGAATGTGATTTCCGATTACCGTCAGCGCAGTCAAGTTGCCAGCGTCGCCAGTCTGGTGCTTGCGCTCGACTGGATGCAGACTTCAGACGTCAGGCTGGTCAATGTGAGCTTGGAGGGACCATACAACCGAATATTAGATCGCGTTGTAAAGCAGGCCGTTTCTAAAGGCATGACCATTGTGGCTTCTGTCGGCAACGGAGGACCCAACAGCACACCGCGCTATCCGGCGGCCTTTCCAGGGGTGATAGGTGTGACCGCGCTGGACGCCGCAGACCGAATTTACAGCGATGCCGCGCAAGGCGCACACGTTGATTTTGCCGCGCCTGGCGTTGATGTATTTGTACCGGTTGGAGAGCGGGGCCGGTACGAGTCTGGCACTTCGGTGGCTGCGCCCCACATCACCGCCCTCATCGCCTCCACCAATTTTCTAGAGACAAACAGCCACGCCATCGTATCCGACCTCACAAGTTCGGCGCGAGATCTCGGAGAGCCGGGCCGCGACACCACGTTTGGGTTTGGGGCGCCACGTTTTCGAAGCGGCTGCGGGAATTTCAAGCAATAGGAAGACAGGAAGGGCTTGAACCTGCCGGCTCAGCCCTTCCTGGATCAAACTTAAAAGCGGTAACGAATTCCTGCGCTTGCAGTGACCGACGACAGATCAGCATCGAGCACGGAGTCGAGCGTTCCAATGTTTGTGGCAGTTCCATTGATAATCGTATTGCCAATGTAACGCTCGACTTGGACATCGCCCGCGTCAAAATAGCGGACATCCGCCGTAAGAGACCATGATGGCGATAAGGCGACTTCGGCACCGCCGATGAATTGATACGCCACGGTCATTTCACTGGATGGGATGATGATCTGGAGATTGCCTCCGGTCGCCGCAGGGTTGGCAACCAGGTAGCGAATTTCATGGTCAACCCCCGCAATACCCAAACCGGCGCCGGCATAGAGGCGGAACCGGTCGAAATAGACCGGCGTGTCGTAAAAACCGTTGATCATCCCTGAAGCGACTGATACCTCGGAACCTTCAGCCACATTACGCGCGACTCCGTTCAACGCGAGGGCTTGAACGTCTGCCGAGCGGAAGCTGGCCTCAACTTCACCGCGAACCCGCCCATACGTGCTCTCGGTAGCCAAAAGACCCAGTGCCACACCGTAGTATCCACCGTTGTCGAATTCTACATTGATGTCACGTCTTTGCGCGGCGGCGTTAGCGCCGCTGATCGTTTCATCGTCAAACGCATCTGAACCAAAAGTTCCCGCCACATAGAAGCGGTTTTCTTGAGCATGGGCCGCACTCGAGACGGCAATCATAGCTAGGGTAGTTAGAATAAAGGCTGAACGCCGCATAACTTCTTCTCCACTTTGTTTCTGTCCCAAACCGGACTTTCTTTTGTCCTCCGGGCTGCCCTCTGTCGAAGCAAGTGAGATCAAGGTTCATTTTAAGACCGCCTTGCCGATCTGCTCGCCCCCGCGATCTCCCGGAGCTGGATCGTCCCAGTAATACTCGGGGCGCCGGACTTGAGGCATCACCCCGATTGATCAACACGGTCTGCGATGTTGCCTAAAGCCAGACGGGGCCACCTCTCTTTTTGCAGGAGTTTTGCACCCATGGTTTGGCGTAACCTTGCCCCCGTCATCATGACGTCGATCTATGGCCCCGTCCTGCTAGTAGCAGCGTATTTGCCATCTTGTGCAGCAATTAAGAGATTTGCGCTCTCTCCGGCTCGATTGCAGAGGTTGCGCGTCAGGAGCCGACGGATGATCTCTGCCAATGTCAGATCGACGCGTGATTGGTGCATTTTCTCGATCACAAAAGATTGACCGGAGCTGGGCCCGGCTTGCTAGTTAGGACCGACTGAACTTAAGTTCTGTCATTATCGAGGAGTGATGCCCATGAGCTTTCGCACGCTGATCGCCGCAGCCGCAGTCTGCATTGTTTCGGGTCCCGCTCTAGCAGCCGGCGGCGGGGGTGGAGGTTCGAGCGTGCCCAGCGCGACAGGCCCCAGCTACGACCCCGTGATCGAGTACCAGGCCGGTGTGGAGTATTTGCGAGCCAAAGACTATGCGAAGGCAGAGCGCGCGTTCAAACGCGTAATCGACGTCGCAAAGACGGATGCAAACTCACATTACCTGCTCGGTATTACCCATCAGGAGCAGGCAGAATGGAAGCAAGCGGTCCGCGCCCACAAGAACGCCGTGCGTTTCAATCCCGATCTGCATGACGCGCGCGGCCGCCTTGGAGCGGTTTACATCCAGCTGGGTGATCTTGAAAAAGCAGACGAGCAGCTCGCCGAACTCGCTGCCGCAAAGACGGCTTGCGCCGGGTCGTGCGCAGCCTCCGCAGACATTGAGCTGGCGCTGGCGCGGATCGAAGCAGCAAAGACAAGCCCTGCAGACGGCCCCGGCGATGTGAGCGCGAACGGCGAAATTCTGCAACTTGCATCAGCGGATGGCGCCTATCTCGGCGCCGTCAGGCGCATCAATCTTGGCGACTATGATGGCGCCAAAGTTGAACTTCAGGCGGTGCTGACAGCCGTTGGCCCAAATCCCGATGTCCTCACCTATCTTGGCTTTGCCAACCGGAAGCAGGGTAATTTCGAAACTGCGCTCTCGTTCTACACTGCGGCGCTATCAGTCGACCCCGCGCATCTGAACGCCCAGGAGTATCTCGGTGAGTACTATGTCGAACGCGGCGACTTGGGCGCGGCCCGGGCGCAGCTTTCAAGGATCAACGCATTGTGTCCGTTCGGATGCTCGCAGAGCATCGAATTGCAAAAGTGGATCGACGGAGCTCGAAGCTGACGCGCGCAGGCGTTCTACTTTGCCTGTGCGCTTTGCTTCTGTCCTGTCGTTCAGTTACGCCTGCGCTCGGTCCGGCAGAAAAGAAATGGACCGCCGACAGTCAACAAAAAGCCTTTCTGCTCGCGACTGAACCCACGCCATGCGAGATCACGAACGACGCCGTTTCCGGTGCAGTGCCAAGCGCCCGGCGCGGAGAATTGATGTTTTCGAGCCCGTTCCTGCTGGGTGGGCAGGCGGCGAAATCCGGATTGTCCTGCGCCAGTTGCCACGTAAACGGCCGGGGGAATCCCGATTTTGTGTTTGCGGGAATATCCGGGGCACCTGGCACGGCCGACACGACGCATGGATTTTTCGGGCCCGTGCGAGATGATGGCTTGTTCAATCCAGTCGTTATCCCCGATCTGACCACGTCCGCCAATCGCAAACTCGACCGAGGCAATGCGCTGGACGTGGCCAATTTTCTTCGAACGCAAATTGCTGAAGAGTTCGAGGGCACGCCGCCTAGTGACAGCATGTTGGACGACCTTGCTGCTTTCTTAAATGGGCTAACGGAAGTGGCTTGCCCGGCCAATCAACGCGTGCAGCTCAGACCGGCTGACGACTTACGCGATGCAGTCGACGCTTTCCGCGCCTCAACCAACACAGCGTTGCCGCGCACGCCTGACCGAGAGGGGTATGCTCTTGCGGCTCGCCATGCGCTTGGCCGGATGCATGCCCGCTATCCTGGCGCCTCACACGCTGACTTGCGCAATTCTCTCGAAATGATCAGCCGCGATATTGCCAACAATGCGCCCGCCGAACAGATTGAGCCCGCCATCAGCGCGCTCCGGGTGGCTCTGATCGCCGACGAGCCACGGTCACTCTACACGCAAGACATGCTTTCGAGATGGATGTCTGACTAAGTCTCGGCTGAGAAGCCGCGATGTGAGGCTTGACCTTGGTTTTTCATGACGAACATAGTCCGTGTTGTCTGGCTGCGGCGTTGAGTTTTGCGGAGAACTGTCAAACGGCGTCCAAAATTGGCTCTGACGCAAACTCGATGATGAAGCGATTCATTTGTTGAGCCCGATCACGCGCGGTTGCTTGCGCAAGTGAAAACGCCGGTGCCGGTAACGCATCATTTTCGCGGCGCCGAGCCGCGAACGGGCATGTTCGCCGGCGCACTTTCACACGAACTGGCGGCGCGTGCCGGCGATCTGGTGAAGGCCAGTGGACAGCGTTTTGACCACAAATCCTTTCCGGAAATGAGTCACTTCATGCACGCTTAAGATCCGGATCCATACGCGCGCGTTGTCACCGATTGGATTGCAACGCTGGAACAATATTCTAGAGACG
>JBBRVM010000397.1:0-4184 GCA_038246865.1 Burkholderiales bacterium | reverse complement strand
GCGGCACCTGCGTCAGCGCGAAGGCGTGTTCGATGAATCAGGGCCACAACCGCCGACCCAAGCCATTGCCTCAGGCTCGGCTTACTTAAGCATTCCGCCTTGGCAAATCGGCGCGACCGCGCTGTCAATGCAGGCCAGCGACGGCGCTTTCAACAGCAGCATTGAGCAGGCCGTGCGCAGCATCGATACCAGCAACTTGGTGGCGGGTCGTCACTTGCTGTGGCTGCAAGGCCGCGATGGGGCTGGCAATGACGGACCGCCGGCAGCCGTCTTTGTCAGCGTGTTGGCGGCGCAGGATCTGTGCAACGTGGAAGGCACGGTGCGCCAGTTCAGCACGCTGACGCCGCTCGCCGCGACGGTGCGCGCCGCACCCTATGCCAGTGCGACCCAACCTGCCACCGGCGCGTATCGTCGCCCTTTGCCGGCCGGCAGCCACCTGCTCGAATACGCAGCGCCCGGCCACGAATCGGCGCAGCTGAATGTGAGCGGGCAGGGCGGGCAGACGTTGATCCGCGATGTCGAACTGTATCGCCTGTGTGGGCTGATCGCCGACCCGGTCGAGCTGGCTGCCTCATCACCGTTTACCGCGCAAACGCCGTGGACACGACGCAGCGGCGGCGTGGATGGAGGCGTGGTGTGGTTGCCCAGCGCGACCGGCAATTACGCCAACAATCTCAACATCAGCCTGACCAGTGCCAACCTGAATTTGAGCGGCTACACCTCACCCGAATTGAGTTTCGATCAACGCTGTACCAGCGAGGCCGGCTTTGATTTTGGACGGGTCGAGATCAGCAGCAATGGCGGCTCGAACTGGAGCCAAGTGTTCCGTTGCGATGGCGAAGCCAGTTGGCGTCGCGTGCAGCTTTCACTGCCGCAGTTGGCGGGCGTGGCCAACGCGCGCATCCGCTTTCGTTTCAGCAGCGATGGCGACATCGCTGCTAGCGGTTGGGCACTCGACAACATCGCCTTGCTCGGCGGCGGTCAAACCTGTCGCGACAGCCAAGGCGGACCCAGGCCGCCGCCGTTCTATGATGGATTTGAGAACGCGAGTCGGTGAAGCACTCGGCTTGATCTGCTTGCCTCTTGCTTGGCGAGCCATCGTTGTTGGCGAGCTACGTTCTTAGCGAGCTGTGCTTGGCTCATCGTTTGCGGCACACAATCGACCCTGACTCAGATGTCGCTGGTCATCACGCATCGCCAACTCCATCGCGGCATGCGGTGATGAACGACACTCGCTGTTGCTCCCGCAAGCAGCCCAATTTCAACAAGTTCGAGCGACAGCGGATCGGAAGCCGGCAAGCAGAACATGTGAACGTGGCCATCGACGGGTGCGGTTGATCGCGCCGCTCGCTGATCCAACCCAGGCCCGTATTGCAGGTGCAGCAACGGCATTGGCGTACCGGTGCTTTGCAGCACAATCTCTTTCACGCCGGCCAAGTTGAGATACGAAAACCGGCCAAGTCGGGGTCCCAGGATACCCTCGGCCTGGCGCATTTCCTGCGCCGAAAGTGAGTAGATTCCAAGCGTAGTCGCCAACGAAATCGGAGCAAGCTGAAAGCGCGTCGCCATTTGCACCACTCGATTGGCGCTGCCATCCCCAGGATTCATGCTGATCGCATATCCCCGCTGACAGCGAGCGTACTTTGCGGGGAAGCCGTGCAGAAAGATCTGCCATGGAATTCGCTGATTTCGGTAGTCCGGGTGCACCTTCAAGTCGCACACGTACCAAACCTTCTCAGCAATCGCGCCGGCGAAGCGCGACAGCCGCCGCAGCACTGCTGCGCAGACGGCTACTACGCGCTCCTTGTCGAGCGCCACGAAGTAGGCGAGATCGCCCAAGCGCCGGAAAAAAGCGAAGTAGTCCTGGCCGTGGTCGATGACAAAGCGATCATTGCCGAGGGGATACGTCAGGCCCTGCTCTAGCGCACGTATTGAGTCCTGATGCTTCGTGTACTCGTCGCCGGACAATTCAAGAACCCGAATGCCCACTCAGTCGCCCCAGTCGTCAACGGCCGGCGAAATAGGCACCGCCGCCGACAGGCGCCGCTTACGAGCGGCAAACAGATCTTCGTAAAGGCCATTGAAGCCAAATGCGCCTAAACGCAGCCCTTGCGCGATCAGGTAACGGCTTTCGACGTCGCGTTCAAACGGTCCTGCCAACACCGCGAAAAAGTCTTCGGAGTGACGAACGTCCAGCGCCTGATGCACGTTGTAGTGAATCATTTGCTCAGGCTTAAGCCAGCCGCGTTCGACGATGGCGGCGCCGATCCAGCCAGAGATCTCCGAGAACATGCGTTCGATCATGCCCATCACGCCAACGCCAACCAAGTAGTCATCGATCACGCAGGCGCCGGTAAGCATGGTGTTGAATAGGCGTACTTCGGGCCACAGCACGCGCCGGTCCACCTCCGTTTGCGTGATGCCGTCGAGCCGATTGAGCAGGGTGAGGAAGGTGGAACCGTGGGTGATGCCCGAGTCGCCTTCGCCGTGTTCTTCCCAGACGTTGCGCAGAATCTCGACGCGCAGCTTTGCGCTGGGAATTTTCGCCGCCACAGCGGCCATCGGTCGGCCGAAGAACGCAACCGCAAAGTAAAACTGGATCTGCGTTTCGATGAAGTCCTGGCGATCAAACGCTCCGTTTCGCAGCGCCGCGAAGTAGGCGTTGTCTCGGAATGGCGTTTCGGCGAGGACTTGGTCAATCAAACCGTTCAGTGCATTGGGAATCACTGGCGTACTCCGACATGGATGCTTGAATAGAACAGGCTTTGATCTTTTGCCTGCAACGCGCGCCCGAATGCGGCGTCGAAGCTGAATTGGCCGTTGAAGCAGGCTTCAATGTCCTGGCAGTTGTTGAGTTGGCGCCACATGAGGACGGCGCCGGGGCGGAGCGCGTGCGCCAGTTGCGCGCAAAGTCGAGCGACGGTCGCCGGCGAGCTCCAATCAAGAATGTTGGAAAGGTCGACAAAGTCGTGCTCGCCAAGATTGGCTACATCTTCGAGCAGGCCGTGCACGCGTGCGAACTCACCTTTGCCGCGCGAAGGGGTCGCGGTCTGGAGAAACACCGGCAAGCACTCGCTGTGATCTCGATAGTGGCCCAACAGAATGTGGTGAAGAAACGGATTGCGATGCGCGTCGTCGCGTCGCAAACCATCTTCGATCAGCGCCTGGAAGTAGCCAGGGTAGCTGCCCGCTGCTGCGTGCTGTGTCGCGTCAACGCCGAACATGGTGTTGAGCAGCGCGTCTGAAAAATACAGCTGAAAGGCGACTGGCCAATACGGATTGGCGAACGCCTTGCTGAGAATCTGTGACGCTTGATCCTGATCGCTGAACATTCGCGACCACGCTTCGTAGGGCATCACGAAGTCGTGAAGAAAGCGACGCAAGCCGCGAAACAGCGCCTCAAAGTTGCCGCACTCGGAGAGACCGGTCGAGTCCGAGTAGCCGATGTTGAAGGCTTGCTTCAAGGCGTCTCCGCTCAGCTCACTCAGCGCCCTACGCTTTCGATCCAAGTGCAAAAACTGCTCGGCATTGGGGTCCACCAGAGTGATCCCCACCTGCGGATACACCGCCCGCAACGCAAGCGCGGTGCAGCCTCCAGAAGTCACCAACAATAGTTGTTGGCAAGGGAATCGGGCGAGCACTTCCAGCTCGACCCTGGGGTCTTCGCGGACTACCGCAAACTGCAGGGCCCTGCGAGCGCTGATCAATGCAAGTCGTCCCGATGGCTGCAGTCGATTGCTGGGTTCGAATGAACGCCAGTCGCGCCTTCATGATCCTTGAGAGCAGCTGCCCGCAGCAACGTGGGCAACGGCCTTCGGTTAGCTCCCGTTAGTGAGCCGCGGGCTCAGTAAGCAACTTTGATCACGTCATGCATGGTCGGCGATCGCAGCGCGGCGCTGGCCTGCGTAATGCTGCGAACGCGCTACTCGGCGTCTTCGGACAATGAAGCCTCTAGAGCCTCTTGCGAAACTCCTTAGCAATTCGAGCCTAAACGTCTACGCAGCCGGACGCTGACCGTTTTTGTGCGATTTCGACGGGTCACGGCTGCATCCGTCGTCGAATTAGCTCAGGTCGTGTCCATGGCTTCGATATTCAGCCACAGCGGTGCCTGCACGACGCTGCGCGCAGGAAGGAGGTGGACGTCGGCGTCGCGACTCAGGTCACCCATCGCAACATTTGATCCG
>JBBRVM010000396.1:0-4208 GCA_038246865.1 Burkholderiales bacterium | reverse complement strand
GGCCGTGGATTTTCATGACATCAAAATTTCTGTTAAGGCCTCCGATATTCCTCGAACGCTTGCCGCCTACCGCTTGCTTTCAGCATCGACGCGCTATCCGCTTCATTTGGGTCTGACCGAGGCAGGCACGTTTCTGGCGGGGACTGTCCGCTCGTCGGTGGCCATGGGCATTCTGCTCAACGAAGGCATTGGCGATACGATTCGCGTCTCTTTGACGGACAAGCCTTTGAAGGAAGTGGCCATTGGACTGGAGCTTCTGCGCTGCCTTGGCCTACGCGCACCCGGCCCGAATGTCACGTCGTGCCCGACCTGCGGAAGAACGCAGGCCGATGTCATCAACACCGCGCACAACGTGGAGATTGCCCTAGAGAAGCTCTATCGTCAGAACCCAGCCATGAAGCACCCGCATGTCGCGGTGATGGGCTGCGTTGTGAACGGCCCGGGTGAGGCTCGCGATGCGGACCTTGCGCTTGTTGGCGGAAAAAGCGAATTCTTACTTTACATTAAAGGCGTGTGTGCCTCGCGGCACCCTCAGAGCGAAGCAGTGGAAGCGCTTGTTGAAGCCGTCAGGAGGTTCTCATGAGCGATGGATCTTGTCTGATGCCCCAAACGTATCATCCCAACCGTGCAGTACGGCTGGCCAACTGGGTCAAACGTATTTACTTAGCCGATGATTTGCTTGCGCTTTTCCTTTCCTACGTTGTCGTTTATTTTAGTCGCTTTCCTAATGTCCTTACAGGTCTGCTGCGGGGGCGTCTTGGATTTGTAAGCCAGTATGCACATGTTTATTGGAATCGTGCGCCTATCTATCTGGGTTTGACGTTTGCGTTTCTATTCGTCTTCTATGCTGTTCTGGGGATGTATGAAGGGCATCGGCGGATACGCAAAACGCCGGTTCTCTGGAATGCGCTCGTGGGCAATGGCCTCGTCATTGGCTGCGTGGCGGTGTATCTATTTTTCTCCAAGAGCACGTGGCACATGCGTGGGTTTATCCCACTGGTTTTGCTCGTCAATATTATCATGACCGTCTTGGTCCGACGGGTGACAAATTCGATTTTATACAACGCACGCAGGCGTCACCCCTCGCTTCGCATCAAGACGTTGTTGATCGGATTCACCGATGATGCGGAAACCCTGAACAAGTGGTCTGCTGAAGGCCGTCTCAAAGGCTGTGACATCGTGTCCCGGATTGCGTCCCCCACCAGCCTTATCGATGTTCGCCGAATCTTGCCGCCGCTTCTGACGCCGGACATTGGTGCCGTATTCGTTATGGATCGGACGATGAAGACCGATGTGATTATGGATATCGTGCGAATCTGCGCCAAACATAACAAAACGGTGAACGTTCTTTTCCCACGCTTTCTGGAACTGCACAACCCCTTTACTTACGGGGATATGATCGATGGTCTTCCGATCGTACATTTCCCATCGTTGGAGTTTTCGAACACGGATGTCTGGCACCGTAAGTTGGGGTCGAAGGTGGCGGCTAGCCTGATGCTTGTGATTTTGTTCCCAGCGCATCTTGTCCTTGCGTTACTCATCAAAATCGACAGTTGTGGCCCGGCCGTTTTTGTGCAGGAACGAATCGGCTTGAATGGCCGGGCGTTCAAGATGCTCAAGTACAGAACGATGTGTCGGGATGCCGAGAAAAAACTTGATGGGTTACGGTGCAAGAACGAGACCGATGGTGCGCTCTTCAAGATGCGGAATGATCCGCGTGTGACCCGATTCGGTCGCTTTCTCCGAAAAACCAGCATTGATGAGCTTCCGCAACTTGTGAACATCGTGCGTGGAGAGATGCGTTTCGTGGGCCCGCGCCCTTTGCCCATAAAAGACCTTCAGGGCTACGAACATGGCTGGCTCTTTATGCGCCAGATGTGTCCCCCTGGCATCACCTGCATCTGGCAGGTTGCCGGCAGAAGTCGCGTGGGGTTTGAAGATATGTGTTTGCTGGATATCTGGTATGCGCTCAATCGGAATTGGATTCTCGACCTGCGCATTGTGTTTCGAACGGGCTGGGTGGTGGCATTCGGCAGTGGGGCATACTAAACGGCGCGGAATGTTGGCCTCCGGGGAAAAGGATTGAATCAATGCT
The DNA here is from genome assembly GCA_038246865.1 of Burkholderiales bacterium. GTDB lineage: Bacteria > Pseudomonadota > Gammaproteobacteria > Burkholderiales > Casimicrobiaceae > Casimicrobium. The sequence goes on along the minus strand of JBBRVM010000396.1, from coordinate 2,113 downwards.
TGATCATGTAAAAATCACAACGCTGGATAACGGCTGCCGCATCGTCACCTCGACGATGCCAGACGTGGAAAGCCTCGCCGTGGGCTTTTTCTCAACCGTCGGTTCGCGCTACGAAGCGCAACGCCAGTCGGGCCATAGCCACTTCCTCGAGCACATGCTCTTCAAAGGTTCCGCGAAGCGTTCCGCCCGCGCTATTTCCCAGGCGATCGAAAGCCGGGGTGGAAACATGAACGCGTACACGAATTTTGAAAGTACCGTGTACTACGCCGTTGCGCCCTCTACGTCCGCCGCGCTGACGACCGATGTGCTGGGCGACATGTACGTGTCACCGAAACTCACCAAGGCCGATGTCGACAAAGAACGCACCGTCATTCTGGAAGAGGTCAACATGTACCACGACCAGCCCGATGCGCACGTTCTTGACTTGGCTCAGCAAGCCTTGTGGACTCGGCATCCGCTGGGTAGCCAGATTCTGGGAACAGTCGATTCGCTCAATGCCACAACGGCAGAGTCGTTGCGCGAGTATCATGACTACCACTACACTGCATCCTCCACCGTCATCGCCGCCGCAGGCAACATCACGCACGAAAAGTTTGTCGACCTCGCGGCTCGCTATGGCACGCATTTGCCTGCGGGTGCTGTGCGCAAGTGCAAGGCGACAACAGAGGCCACGTCGATGACGCGATTGATCTTCGATCGGCGCGAAACCGAGCAGGTGCAAGCTGTCATCGGATACCGGACATGCGGCCGCTACGATCCGCGCCGCCACACCCTGAACCTGCTCAACGTTGTGTTGGGCGGGAATATGAGTTCGCGGCTTTTTCAGGTCGTGCGCGAAAAGCATGGTCTTGCCTATTCGGTGTCGTCATCCCCGTCGTTTTACAACGATACGGGTGCTTTTCAAATCGTCGCGGGTCTTGATCGCAAGCGCAGCGTGAAGGCGCTCGCGCTCTGTGCCGCCGAAATCCATAAGATCGCCACAACGGCTATTCCCAAGGCCGAGTTTGAACGCGCTCGTGAGTACATGCTCGGCTGTCTTCGACTCGGACTCGAAACGGCGCGGAGCCACATGTCGTGGATCGGAAACGGCACGTTGCGCAACCAGCTCATCACACCGATGCAGGCGATGGAGAACATCAAACGTGTGACGCGCGAGGATGTGCTCGTGATGGCCGCCGAAATTTTTAAACCCGAGAACGCCACCCTCACGCTGGTGATGCCGCGCTCTGATGTGGCCGAACCGGAAGCACACCTTGTTGCGGTTATGCCGTAAGGGTGCTCGGTGCGGTTGTCTCATTTAGCGGGTAGTTCACAACGACGAAAGGAATCACGATGGAAAACTTCGAATACTGCAATGCAACACGAATCGTTTTTGGCAAGGGCACGCAAAGCCGCGTCGGCGAGCTTGTCAAGGCGCATGCGGACAAAGTTCTACTTCACTTCGGTGGGGGCAGCATCAAGCGAAGCGGGCTTTACGATGAAGTCGTTGCCTCGCTGAAAAAGGCGGGCGTGAAGATTGTAGAATTGGGCGATGTCAAACCCAATCCTCGGCTTTCGCTGGTTCGGGAAGGCATTGAGCTTTGCCGTAAAGAGGAGATCAATTTCATCCTCGCCGTCGGTGGTGGCAGTGTCATCGATTCCGCGAAGGCGATTGCGATGGGCGTGCCGTATGCAGGCGATGTCTGGGAACTTTTTACCAAAGGGATTCAGGTCGATAACGCATTGAAGGTCGCCACCGTACTCACCATCCCAGCCGCTGGAAGCGAAGCCAGTCCCAATACGGTCATCACGAACGAAGCGGCTGGCCTCAAGCTCGGATACGGCGCAGAAGTGATACGGCCTGTTTTCAGCATTCTGAACCCTGAGCTTTGTTTGACGTTGCCGGAGAATCAGATCGCCAATGGTGTCAGCGATATGATGAGCCACATCTTCGAACGCTATTTCACGAACACGACGAACACCGATCTGACCGACTCGCTCTGCGAGGCCACGCTTCGCACGGGGCCCCCGCGTGCGCGGAGTGCATGAAGCAGCATGGGTTGTTTTCGGTAAAGGGGCCGTGCGATCGGTGTCGACGGTCAGTACGTCGATCCGTTCAGCAGATCAGTTCTGC
>JBBRVM010000395.1:0-4213 GCA_038246865.1 Burkholderiales bacterium | reverse complement strand
TGCCCGTCGCGCCGCTCGGTCGAGCACTACCCTGCGCGCCCGTCGATCCTTGCTGTCCGGCCTGCCCTGTAGTGCCCAGCGCACCCGTAGAACCGGTCGCTCCCATTGCACCCGTCGCTCCTTGCTGCCCCGTCACCCCAGACTGGCCCGTAGCGCCCGCAGAACCGGTCGATCCCATCGTGCCTGTCACGCCGGTCGCACCTTGCGAACCCGTCGCACCCGGCGCTCCGGCAAGCGTGCCGATCGCCCACGCTGCGCTAGCTATCCGGATGTCCGGTGATAACGTCTCGCCCCCAACTACCAGCCGCAGGTAACGCACCGGTCCGCGCGAATCGGTGGCGCCTCCAAAAAAAAGGTCAGCCGGGAACGCAGTCACGCTGCCGAGTAGCACGGTAAAGAACCCGCGCGTGACCTGTACGGTCTGGCTCTCAGACCACACAGTGCCGCCAAGAATGCTGAAGCTCATGGCAAATGGGCCGTCGCGCGGATTACCCGCCGCGTCCGTAAGCCGACCTTGATAGTTCAGGAGTTGCGCGGCGCTTTGCCCAAATGAACTGAACGAAGCCCCCACCCACGACGAGGTGACGGTCCACACCACCGATCGCTTCAGAAACTGACGCCTTGACTGTTCAGTACCCATTCGCTGCCCCTCGAAAGTCATGCCGTATTCGGCTTGCCTTTCAGGCTATCAGCCGATACAAACTGTGTCAACGAAAACTCTCGAAAATGAGCGTCTGCAACAGCGATGAATCGATGCAGAATCGCGAGCGCCGTGAGCCATACGACGCAACTGCGGCCACCTTCTGCGGTGCGGATGAACTTGTGTGTGAGCGGACTCGCTGGGATGACTCAAGCCTTGTCTGTTGAGGGGCAAGGGGCAAATTTCAATGCGTTATCATGAAAAATCGCCCCAACATGCCGCTGCTTTATGTTTTTTATCCGCGCCGGATTCGACTGTGTTCAATGCAATTTCAGAATGCACAATAGCAACATTGGCAACAACTGTTCGGCGGCGACGGGTTGGGCAAGTCGACGATTCCGAACCCGGTTGCTCCCAGCTCTCGCTTGCAAACAGGCGGCGCACCAACGTACAGCGCTGACTCAACAACGATCCATGTGACGGACATTTCGAACATGGGCCAATCAACAGCGAAGCGCCCGGAGCACACCACTCGCGTCAAGCTCATGGGAGATTGGTGCCCGCCTGAGCAACTCTGCGCGGAATGGGATCGGATGTCGCAAGGCGACCTACGCTGGAACGACATCGAAGTGACCTTTGAGGACGTCGATATCGACATCTTTGTCATCATCAATCGCCCGTGGCCCGGCGAGTGGTACATCCCGGAGCGTACGATCATCTTCCAGATGGAGCCTTGGTGCGGTGGGGCCCATCAGACGTGGGGAGCGAAGACGTGGGGGGACTGGGCAGCTCCCGATCCCTCGCTGTTTCTTCAGGTGCGCGGCCACCGGAGTCACCTCAACAATGCGTTCTGGCAGTTGCGTGCTACGTACGACGAACTCCGCACTCAGCCGATTCGCAAGACGCGAATTCTTTCATCCATCTGCAGCGGCAAGTATTTCGACCCGGGCCATATCAAGCGGGTCGATTTCCTGAAGTTCATCGAAGCCAGGAATGACGATGTCGTCCGCGTCGAACTGTACGCGTATGACAATCCTCTGGGCTTCGAACGCTGGATAGGGCCACATCCGCCGGGCGAAAAAGATGCGGCACTCGCCCCATACCGTTACTTCTTCGCGGCGGAAAACAACCCAGAGAAGAACTTTATCACCGAAAAGCTCTGGGAGCCTTTGCTCACGGAGACGCTGTGCTTTTACTGGGGTGCGCCCAATGCGGCGGAGTATGTCGACCCACGCGCTTTTATTGCCGTTGATCTTGATGATTTCGAGCAGGCGTTTCGCACCATCAAGGACGCGATCCTGAACAACGAATGGGAAAAACGCATCGAGGTCATTCGCCGGGAAAAACGCAAGGTCCTTGAGCACTACCAGTTCTTCCCGACGCTCGAGCGCATCCTTCGCCACGAGTTGCGACTCCCGGCACACCCGAGCGACGACGAGCTGCGCTATCACAAGTACTTCGGCGATGCACTCGGCGAGTCAATACGTACCGTCTGCTTTATCCATTCCTATACCCGCAACCACAACAGCGCGATCCTGTCGGAAATTCTGGACGCAGTCGCAGTCGCGGGCCTGCTGTCGCACCTCGACCGGCTCTACATCATCAACGTCGGTGACAATACGACACTGCCGGAGCGTTTCACACACGACACGCTGCGCGTCCGACTCATCAACTATTCGTCCGATGCCAGCCGCGGCGAAGCGCCAACCCTCGATCTGATTCGAACGTTTTCCATGTTTCAGCACGATGCGCATGTGCTGTACGTGCACACCAAGGGTGCATCGTACGAGCCGCCGTCGGCTGCCGTCACCGACTGGCGCAGGATGCTGCTTCATTTTTTGACGGAAAAGCATGATCAGGCGCGTGCGGCGCTGCAAACGCATGACGTTGTCGGTTGCAATTTTCTCGATCATCCGGCACGGCATTTCAGCGGCAACTTCTGGTGGGCTCGTGCCGGCTACCTCAAGTCGTTGCCACCAGTCCCGATCGGTGACCGGCACCAGGCGGAATGGTGGGTACTAAGTACCGATGGAGCACGGAATGCGAGCCTTCACGACTCACGCGTTAACCACTACAGCGAGGCCTATCCCCGGCTGCTGTACGTGACCGATTCGCCTGCCAGTACTCTGCTTGATGAAACGATATTGCGCGTCGGTACATCGGAGACAACCAGCGCGGTGCTTCCGCATCTGTGCCTCTGCATGATTGTCAAAGACGAAGCGCACGTCGTGACCGAAACGCTGGCGTCGGTTGCGCCTCACATCGACTACTGGGTCATTGTGGACACCGGGTCGAGCGACGACACGATTAACGTCATCCACGGCTACTTCGCGAAGCGCGGTGTCCCCGGCGAAATCCACCAGCGCCCGTGGTTCGATTTCGGCAGAAATCGTACCGAGGCTTTGGCCCTGGCTCGCGGAAAAGCAGACTATTTGTGGATGATCGACGCCGATGATCTGGTGAACGGAGCCATTGACCTGTCGCATCTGACTCTGGACTCCTACCTGCTCCGTTACGGCACCGACTTTCGCTACTGGCGCAAGCAAATCTTTCGCGGCAGTCTGAGCTGGAAGTACGAGGGCGTGCTGCACGAGTATCCGGTCGGCATGGACGCTGGAACCAGTGAAGGACGTTTACTGGGCGATTACCATATCGATTCAAGACGCCTCGGCAACCGTAGTCGCGCGACCGACAAGTACCAGCGCGATGCCCACACGCTGTTCGCGGAAGTTCAGGCCAACCCCGGCGATGCGCGAAACACGTTCTACCTGGCTCAAAGCCTTCGTGACGCGGGCGATCACAGACAAGCGCTGGAGTACTACACGCGGCGCGCGGCGATGGGTGGTTGGTCTGAGGAGGTTTTCTACGCATTGCTTCAACGTGGCGTGTGTATGGAACATCTGGGTGAGCCATGGGACAAGGTGCTGGCCGCCCATTTGCGCAGCTGGCAATTCTGTCCGCACCGGGCCGAGCCTTTGCACCTGATCGCCTGCCACTACAGGCTTCAGGGCGAGTTCGATCTCGGACATCTGTTCGCAAGCAGAGCAAAGGAAATTCTGTTCCCCGAGGCAGACGGCCTCTTCGTGGCGGCGGACGTTTACGAATGGAAGATAAGCGACGAGCTCGCCATTTGTGCCTACTACCTCGGTCGCTATCGCGAAAGTCTTGATCTTTGCAACTACCTGTTGGCGGTGTCATCGATTTCCGAAAGTGACCGTGAAAGGATTGCCAGTAACCGTGACTTCGCGGTGCCGCATCTTCTAGAGGAAACGCTTGCGTATCCCGACGACTTGGTTCGCCAGTTGGCTCAAGAGTTCGCACATGGACCGAGGCATCAAGTCCAGATTACGCTTTCGATCACCAGCTGCAAACGATTTGATCTCTTCGTGAAAACCGTCAATTCGTTTTTAAACTGTTGCACTGATGTCGGTCGCATTGACCGCTGGATTTGCATCGACGATGGCTCAAGCGAAGCGAATCGTTTGCAAATGAGACAACGCTATCCGTTCTTCGAATTCATCTTCAAGACCCGCGAAGACAAGGGGCATGCTCGCAGCATGAATCGCCTGCTCG
>JBBRVM010000394.1:0-4215 GCA_038246865.1 Burkholderiales bacterium | reverse complement strand
GGCGCGCTTCGCCGAGGCGCAATCAAGGTTGGGCGATAACCCGCCGCGCCCAGCCAATTGGGGCGGGTATGTGATCGTGCCAGAGATGGTGGAGTTCTGGCAGGGGCGTCGATCACGCCTGCATGATCGCCTGATGTTTCAGCGTCAGTTTGGCGGCTGGCATATTGAGCGGCTGGCACCCTAGAGCTCGTCTGTAGTCTGTAAATAGACCGCTTTGCCTGCGACTAAAGCGTTGATGCCGGTGATTGAAAAGGCCTGTGCCTGCGTGGTGCAGCGCGGCAGGGTGTTGGTGTTTTGTCATCCGCATACGAACGCTGGCGTGCAACTGCCCAAGGGCACCATTGAATCCGGTGAATCGCCCGCGCATGCGGTGGTGCGCGAGCTTGCGGAGGAGTCCGGACTGCGCTTGGCGGCGACCCCGAAGCTCATTGCCGAGATGAAATTTACGGGCCCGAAGAACAAGGTTTTTCCCGAACGGCCTCCGACCCAGCAGCGCTGGTTTATCTTCCGGTTTGACGCGGTTGAGCCATTGCCGGAGCGCTGGTCGCATATGGCGACAGGCAGCCCCGAGGAAGACGGGCTGATTTTCGACTATTTCTGGCATCCGCTGAATGAGTCGTTTGCGAAGACTCAGCCACACTCAGACGCGCGATTCGCGACGGTGATTGACGCGCTGCTGAAGCGTTCATGAACTGCCGGGCAGGCTGCGGCGCGTGCTGCATCGCTCCTTCAATTTCGTCGCCGATTCCGAATTTGCCGGACAACACATCGGCAAGCAGGCCAAAGGACAAACCGGCTGGCGTGCGTTGCGTGCAGTTGGATGACAACAACCGCTGCCTGATCTTTGGCGACCCGCGTCGGCCCAGCGTTTGCTCAAGTCTGCGGGCGTCTGTCGAGATGTGCGGCGCGAATGACAACGTGTTGGCGACGCGTGTTCACGCGATGCAGTTTTTAAGCGCGCTGGAAGCTCAAACGCGCTCATAGCTTTTCGCTGCATCAACCACTGCATCAAGGTAACAATCAATATTCGCTTGATATTGACTTACTAAACAATTGACTTCTAGCCCTCAACGAAAGGGCGTTTCACCTAAAAGCTATAGCCGTAGAATGCTACTTCGCGGGCACGGCGATCATGAGCTTCCCGTCCACTTCACCAACGAAAACACTGCTGTTGCCGGAACTGCTGCCGTTGGCAGACTTGGTTTCGGTCTTGAACGAGAGCTTTTTCACAATCGGTGTGTTGCTCTTGCTTGGTTTGCCGTCGGGGCCTTTTTGCGTCGCGATTTTTTGCTTGTCCTCAGCGTTGAGGTCGGTCAGCTTGATTTCCGTCACTTTGCTACCGGCCTCCATCGTCACCATTTCCTTGTAGAAGTCCAGCGCCATCGGGTTCGCGCCGACGGTATACAAAAAGCCTCGTAGCGTCTTCTTGTCGCTGGTTTCGACAGCCTTTTTATAGGCATCAACAAACGCTTTTTCGGCAGCGGGAGTTGCCGCGATTGCAATGCCTGAACCGGCAGCGATGATGAGGCCGAACGCGCAGACGAACGTGGATATAGATTTAAACATGATGTGTCCTTTCGAGGATGAGAACGTGGGTAAGACTGAAGGCGAGAGGTTAGCGCTGGTGGACTTACAGTTTCCCTACAGCGCAGGAGATGCCCGTTCAGACGAAGCACGTCGATAAAGCGCGCCATTCCGATGTAGGGGAAATGTAGGTGCGTGCCACCTAACGTGTCGGCATACGGGATGTTTATCCCGACTCGTCACATTGGATTGGAGACTGCACATGGCCCTCTTTCGCCCTTTAACCGCCGTTCATGCCGGGTTCGCGACCGCGCTGAAAAGGCTCGGCAACGCGTCGCTTGCTTGCGTCGCGGTAGCCGGTACTTTGCTGGCAAGCAACGCTGACGCAGCGCCGTACGCGTACGTGCCGGACACGGTATCCGACAAGTTGACGGTGTTCGACCTTGGCACCGGGGCGGCAGTGTCACGCTATTCGGTGGCGGGTTTTCCAGGTGGCGTGGGCTTCATGCGGAGCGCGGTGGTTCGTACGGGTGCTATAGCAAACGAGATCTACATCACCAATCATGACACCAACGAACTGCTCGCATTCAATCTTGCGCTCGGCGTGGTCACCGGTCGCTGCACGACAGGCGCAGTAAGCTCGACTTCGCGCGGCCTCGCCATCACGCCGCTCGGCGACAAAGTGATCGTCACCAACGAGTCGGAGACGAGCTCTGGCAAGGACGTGCAGATTTTTTCGCTGCCGCTGCCGCCCGCGGGCTGCGTAGCCACTGCCAACATCAGCCGCATCGACAAATACGGCACCGCTTCAATTATCACGCCCGGTAACGCGTACGCCGCCGCGGTGAACCCAACAGGTACCAAGGCGTACGTCCCGCTCGGCATCGACAAAGTTGGCGTGCTCGATCTCATCACCAATAAGTGGACCAAACTGATTGATGTTGGTGCCAGCAGCGGCCCGACGTTCATCGCATTCAATGCGATTGGTACAAAAGCTTATGTCACGCTAAGCGGTTCGGGCAAGGTGGGCGTGATCGATACGGGAGCAGACACCTTCTCTGCGGCGACCATTGCGGTGGGTTCGGTGCCGCGCATGGCCGTGATGTCGGCCGCTTTGCTCTACGTGTTGAACGTCGGTGACAACAGCATTTCGATTATCGATACGATCACGAACACAGTCGTCAACACCTACACCATCGGCGGCAACACGCCAAGTTTCAACGTGCTCACTGCAACGGGTGAATTGATTCTGGCTGATGACGCGACGAACGAGATTCACCGTGCCGCCGTTTCACCGCCGTTCCTGCAAGGCCCTGCAATTTCTGGTGGAAATTTGAATTTTCCGGGTCCGTACTGGACGCCAATTCCGATTTCAAGCTTTGGCCCTACCGTTCCCAATCTCCCGGTCTGGTCGAATATTCCCGTGCAGGGCGTACTCGCCGGACAGGCAGCCAGTTTTGACCTGTCAACATTTCTGGCAGTCACGCTCGGTGTGACCAGCTACACGCTCACTGGCTCGCTGCCATCGGGCCTTTCGTTCGACAGTTCAAACGGAAAGATCACTGGCAACAGCGGCGTCGAAGGCTCGGTCAATCTGAAAATCAGCGCTACCAATGCGTTCGGTGATTCAACGCCAAAAGCGTTCACGCTGACCATCGGTAACGCAGGCGTGATCTCGTTTGCTTCAGCGACACAGACAATTAACGAAAACGTCGGAACGCTCGCCATTCCGGTCACGCGCACGTCGAACGCTACGGGAGGCGTGGGCGCGGTGAGCGCAACGTGCACAGCGGTGGACGGCACTGCGACGGCTGGCATGGATTTCACTGCGACGGTTTCGACACTCAATTGGGCCGACGGTGTGAACGGCAGCGTGATGTGCAGCATTCCGGTCATCAATGATGCGGTGTTTGAACCAACAAAAACATTCACAGTCACGCTGACCAATCCAACCAATGGCGTCACGCTCGGCGCAATCACCACGGTCACCGTCACGCTCAATGACGACGATCCAATGCCGGCAAAAACACCTCCCGTGATGTCGAACATGCCAGCGCAAGTAGGCAAAGTCGGCGTCGCGTTCTCGTACAACACGGCGACTTCCTGCGCCAAGACACAAGGCGATCCGATTCTGGGTTATGCCCTGGCGTCTGGCACGTTGCCCTCAAACGTCACGTTGAACACGATGACAGGCATCATCTCTGGAACACCGACGACTACCGGCGTAGCCAACGTCACGATCAGTTGCAGCGATATGGACGGTGCATCCGTGCCCGCAGGCACGCTGCAAATCACGATCAATCCGCTGACCCCCGGCGCGCTGACATTCGCCGGTGCGGCGACACGCACCATTGCTGAAAACGGTGGTGCCCTGGCCCTGTCCGTTGATCGCGTCGGCGGTACCGATGGCGCCATCGGCGTGACCTGCGCTGCGGTGGATGGCACAGCCAAAGCGGGGTCGGACTTCACCGCGACCAATGTCGTACTGACATGGGCCGACGGCGACAGCGGCACCAAAGCGTGCAACGTTCCAATCATCAACGATGCAATTCAAGAGCCGACAGAGGCATTCTCAGTCGTGCTTCACACCCCAACGGGTGGTGCAACACTGGGAGCGCAAACCAGCATCGCGGTCACAGTGACTGATGATGACGCAGCGGCGAAAACACCACCCACGATGGCGAACATGGC
>JBBRVM010000393.1:0-4215 GCA_038246865.1 Burkholderiales bacterium | reverse complement strand
TGTGATCGATGCATAGACTGGCGCACCCAAAGATTGCCGCAACCCATCCAAACGTGAAAGCCATGAAGTTTTTCAGCGCGACCGCAACTCGTACCGCCTTGCCCTTTGACCGCCTGATTGAGGCGTTGCGGCAGATGTTCATTGAGGGCTGCGAGGTGCCCCTGCGGCACACTCACACGCTGACCGCCGCCGATGGCAGTCAGGGCACCGTCTTGATCATGCCGGCATGGCGTGCGGATCGCTATTTAGGCATCAAAACGGTCAACATTTTCCCCGGTAACTCTGCACGAGGGTTGCCGGGTTTATTCGCAACCTATGTGCTCTACGATGCTCGCACGGGTGAGCCGTTGGCGCAAATCGATGGCAATGAGATCACGGCGCGTCGCACTGCTGCCGCTTCCGCATTGGCCGCTTCTCGCTTGGCACGTCCCGATGCGAGACGTCTACTGGTGGTCGGAGCCGGTCGTGTTGCGGCCCTGATCCCGGAAGCCTTTCAGCAGGTACTGCCGCTTGATGAGGTGCACGTTTGGGCACGTAAGGCATCCCAAGCCCAGGCACTGGTCGATACCCTCAAAACTGGCGGGATTGAGGCGAGCGTTGCAACTGATCTGGCAGTCGCAGCGGCGAATGCCGATGTCGTCAGTTGCGCCACTCTGGCGACCGAGCCGGTCATCGAAGGGGCTTGGCTAAGTGCGGGCAGCCACCTCGACCTAATTGGCAGCTTCACACCCAAAATGCGTGAAGCCGATGATGCGTGCTTCGCGGGTGCCAGTCTCTTTGTCGACACGGGCGAAGCGTTGCAGAAAAGTGGCGAACTACTGGGCCCCTTGTCGCGCGGCGTGTTCGCAGCGGACGACGTGCGCGGCACCCTGGCTGATTTATGCCGGGGGACCGTTTCCGGACGACAGTCTTCCGAAGAGCGGACCGTATTCAAGTCCGTTGGAACGGCCCTGGAAGATCTCGCGTCGGCAGCGTTGGTCTATGAAGCGGCGTTGCTACGCGAATAGGCAGCCAGCCCGCAAAACTCTGACCAGAGCGCCGGACACATACCGACCAACCCGATTTCCGCACGAGTACAAGATTTCCGGTGACATCGGCATCAAGCGGTCAACGAAACTTGGTGCGTTCACGCTAGCGTTGAGATCTCAGACTCGACGCCCAACGTCTGGGCCAACCAGGATTGCCTGCAGGGCGCTACCTGGCATGGATGCTCTCCCTTGAGGCTGACCAGCAACAAAAAGCTGAGCACCGCACCGTACGCGTCAGGCAGAAGCCCCACCGAGGTCTATTCGATTGAGGTGTGAACTTAAACTCGATCACGGCGCGCAGACCCGCGAAACTGCTCACGCTACCCCTGTCGCCCCCGTCAACGCGCGAACAGGTCGATGCAGTTCGCGACGCTGTGGCGGCGTAGCTTCGGGCATCGCCAGAGTTTCAGCGGCTAGCTCCGCGATCTACGCAGAGCTGGCACGAGATAGAGGCCACATGCGCCGACGGTTCGAAGTTGTGATTCGGCCAAATTAGCTGACTTCTTTACTCGGCGAGCTCGGTGCAATTGCAGTCGCCGCTGGCTGGCTGTCACTGGCAGTCCCGCTTTCGTTATCGTGCCGACGGTGACGAGGTCCGCAACAGCCACCACCGCCTCTGGCGAGAGGGCCTGATCCACCCGCCATCGTTCGAGCGAAGCGACGTCGCATCATGAAGCGACCAATGCCAATCCCAAGCAGCAGGACTAACAGCCAGCCGAAAAGATGAGCGCCAAAAAACATTCCTGTGGGTTCCATGTGTATTCCTTGTGTGATGAATGAGTGAGTAGCCGCTTAGGGTCAGTTCGACCGAGGGCCCCAGTGGCGACCGCCGAATGCGGCGCTGTCAAGAACCTTCTTCTGCTCCGGCGTGAGCGCCGCGTAGAGCGATTTGAGCGCTTGTAATTGGGCCGACGCGTTGGCTTGCTGTTGCTGTTGTAGGGCGATGCGCCGTTCGAGCTTTTCCGGGGCCGTCATTGTTTTGAAGTCCGCGTTGGGAAGCGCAGCTGCGGGTGTACCGAGGGTTGCCGCGTAGGTCGCCCACATCGTTTGTTGCTCGGTCGTTAGTTTCAGCTCGGTTCGTAATCGTTCGCTGTGGCGCTTCGCAAATTCGGCGGTGCGTGGGCCATCGCCGAACTCGCCACCGTGACCGCAGTGGCCGCCGGATTTCGCAGCAACGACGGCGGTGGCGCCCAGGGCAACAACGACCGCAGCGACGATGAATTTTTTAGATCGTGACATGGATATTCCTCTCATTGGATGGGTTGACGGAACTGACGTTTAGTCCAGAGTTTCTGGTGGCGATCAACGTCTCCGCATGAGAAGAAATTTTGGGCGCGCAAGGGTTCGCTTCAACCCAAAAGGGCTGCCCGATGTGTACCGAAATGAATAGCCTTTGTATCAGCCGTGTATCGGCAGTCCGAGGTAATGGCGATAGCGCGCCGTAATGGAATAATGCCACCGTGGACAAACCTCTTGACGACAAACCGCGGGTCCTGATCGTTGATGACGATCACGATATTCGCTCGCTGCTAGCGGAATATCTGTCAACACAGGGAATGCGTACCGAGGTCGCATCGGACGGCATCGAGATGTGGCGAGCGCTCGCAGCGGATTCGTTTGAGCTGGTCGTTCTTGACTTGAACCTGCCGGGCGATGATGGCTTGAGTTTGTGCCGACAATTGCGGGGGCAAGGTAGTACGGTGCCGATCATTATGTTGACCGCGCGCGCGGAACCCATTGACCGCATCGTGGGACTAGAAATCGGGGCGGACGACTATATTGGCAAACCGTTCGAGCCACGCGAACTAGCCGCTCGCATACGCACCGTGCTGCGTCGCGGCGCAATCGTGCAGTCGCCGCGCAGCGGCACCGGCATTGTCACTGAGAAACTTCGCTTTGCCGGATGGACACTTGACATTGCCGCCCGGCAATTGCTGTCCCCAGAAGGCACGGTCGTCGTGGTGACGTCGGGCGAATATCGCTTGCTCAAGGCGCTTGTAGAAAACGCGGGGCGCGTGCTCAATCGCGACCAGCTGCTGAACCTGACGCAGGGGCGGGACGCAGGCCCGTTTGACCGCTCCATCGATCTTCAGATCAGTCGGCTTCGCGCCAAGTTGCGCGATGATGCGCGCTCGCCTTCGCTCCTGAAAACCATCCGCAACGAAGGCTATCTTTTGGCGTCGCAGAGCGAGCGCATCGCATGAAGCGGCGGCACGCGGGTGGCAGGCGCGGCCCGCTGGACAGTATGGTCGCGCGCGTGTTCGCGCTACTGGTTGCCGGGCTCGTGATTACCGCTCTACTGAGCGGCGTGACGGCATGGCAATCCTGGCAGGGTGAGCGTGGCGGCACAGTCGATGCTGATAGCGGTGCAATGCAGCAGCGGGTTGTATCGCTAGTGACGGCGCTAGACGGAGCCGATGCGGCGCAGCGCATCGCGGTGTGGTCGCTGGCTGCGGCCAGCGGCATCCGGCAAGGCAATGCGTCGGCAGGTCAGCTGCCCTTGCAGGCTGATCGTGCTTTGAGTGAGCCTCTGCGCGTCGCACTTAACCGGCCAGCAAGCGTGGGCTTCGTTTCGGATCCGGCCATTTGTCGCGACAGCCCCGACAAGCGCACCGCCGCCCCCTATTCACCAGGAAGGCGCACGGGATGCCAAGCGGTGCAGATCGCCCTGCTTGACGGCACGCCGATCACCGCCATCGTCGAGCCGCAGGGCAGAGACTTCGCCCGAGTATCCGGCACGAGATCGCGATGGCCGTGGTCAGTGCCTCTGGCGCTCGCTCTCTGTCTGCTGGCGCTGGCATGGGTCATTACGCGCCTGGTACTGGCCCCCTTAATTACCTTGTCGGCGGCATCCGAAGTGTTTTCTGATGATGTCAATGCGACGCCACTTCCAGTACGCGGACCGCGAGAAATTCGCGCCGCCCTGACTGCTTTCAATCGAATGCAGTCACGAATTCAAAAGCACATCACCGAGCGCACATCCATGCTCGCTGCCATAACCCATGATCTGCAAACGCCTCTCACCCGGCTGCGGTTGCGCCTGGAAAAAGTATCGGATGAGGCGTTGCGTCGGCAGTTAGTGGGCGACTTGTCGGCCTGTCAGGCGCGCGTGACTGAGGGTCTCGAACTTGCTCGAAGCCTCGACGACCGCAGCGAGATTCAGGCAGTCGATCTTGACGCCCTCTTG
>JBBRVM010000392.1:0-4219 GCA_038246865.1 Burkholderiales bacterium | reverse complement strand
GGAGTTGCAACGACTGGAGGCACAGATCGCGCGTGAATTTGATTCGTATCAGCAGCGCCCGAAGAAAAAACACATCGGGGCACGCGCGACGGAGTATCGCTTTGCACGCTATGTTGAAGACTGGCGGCAAAAAGTAGAACGTGTTGGAAACGCAAACTACCCGGCGATCGCGCGCGCGCAAAAGCTCTACGGCTCACTGGTATTGACGGTGGGCATCAAGGCCGATGGCCGCATCGAAACCATCGAAGTGGATCGCGGCTCCGGCAACAAGATTCTTGATGCTTCCGCGCTCAAAATCGTGGAACTGGCATCGCCCTACGCGCCGTTCCCGCCGGACATCCGAAACGACACCGACATCATCTACATCACCCGAACCTGGAGCTTCACGCGTGACGGAGAACTTGAAAGCTCCGTCGGTGGAAACCTTAAAGCACCATGACGTTCCGGTGAAAAATATGGACAAATACGCCGTCTTCGGCAACCCGATTGCGCACAGCAAAAGCCCGCGAATTCACGCGCTCTTTGCAGCGAGTCTGAATCAGCAGATCGACTACGAAAAACGCCTCGCACCGATAGGTGATTTCGCGGGTGAGCTACAGCGATTTTTCGATATGGGTGGTGTTGGCGCGAACGTAACCGTGCCGTTCAAGCGCGATGCATTTGCGCTCGCTCGCGAAGCCTCATTGCGCGCGCAACAGGCAGGAGCTGCGAACTTTTTGATGTGGCGCGAGGATCATTGGTCCTGCGACAACACCGACGGCGCAGGTCTGGTGCGTGATATCGAGAGCAATTTACGGGTGAGCCTCAAGGACAAGAACGTTTTGCTGATCGGCGCGGGTGGCGCGGCGCGTGGCGTGATTGGCCCGCTACTGCTGCGTGCGCCGAAGCAAATTGTCGTCGTGAACCGGACGGCAGAGCGCGCGACTGAACTGGTCTCTGCTTACGAAAAACAGTACGCAGCGAGCGCGCTCTCGGCTGATGCTCTGGTCGCACAATCGACGAAATTTGACGTCTTGATTAACGCCACATCGTCGAGCTTAAGCGGCGCATTGCCCTTACCCAACAACGCAAATATTTTCGCGCCCGATGCGCTCGCGTACGACATGATGTATGGCAAGCAGCCGACGACGTTCATGACTTGGGCGCTGCGTCAGGGTGCGTCACGCGTGGCCGATGGCCTCGGCATGCTGGTTGAGCAGGCCGCCGAGAGCTACGTGCAATGGCGTGGGGTACTGCCGAAAGCTGCGCCTGTCATCGCGCAACTGCGCGCCGAATTGGCGAGCGAGTCATCAAACTAGTGTCCAAGAATTTGCTGCGCACTTTGGGGCGAATGCTGGCGGCGGTCTTCCTCGGGCTGGCGGGCTTGTTTGTCGTCATTCAGTGCTGGTTCGCGCTGCAAGTGTGGTGGTACGCCGATCATGCGCCGGGGCGTACTGCATTCATGTCGTATCGCATGGGTGAGCTTCATGAAAAAAAGCCCGATGCATCCATTCGCTACGACTGGGTGCCGTACGCAAAAATTTCGCGCAATCTGAAGCGCGCCTTGATCGCTGCCGAGGATTCCACGTTTGTCGAACACGAAGGTTTTGACTGGGATGGGATTCAGCTAGCGCTTGAAAAAAATCGCGCCAAAGGAAAAACGGTTGCTGGCGGATCAACCATTACGCAGCAGCTCGCGAAGAATTTATTTCTGTCGCCCGAGAAAAGCTATTTGCGAAAAGGGCAGGAAGCCATCATCACACTGATGCTCGAACACATGCTCGATAAAGAGCGCATCCTTGAGCTCTATTTGAACGTGATCGAGTGGGGCAACGGCATCTTTGGCGCGGAGGCGGCAGCGCGTCGCTACTACGGCGTGTCCGCTGCGCAACTTTCGGCTGAGCAGGCGGCAAAGCTTGCCGCGATGGCCCCGAATCCGCGTTTTTATGAACGCAATTTGGGCGCGCCCGGCTTGCGCAAAAAGACTGGCATCATCCTCGCACGCATGCCGCAGGTGGAGTTGCCGGACTGATCCACTGTTCCCGGCATTAGTTGCGAACAAATCGCCAATTGAACGTAACTGGTGCGCCAGAGCTGTTGGTGTCCGCGCCCTCAATGGTCATCCCATCCGCGCTGACCTGCCCTTGCGCCTCGTCGCCCAACGATCCTTTGCTGCCGCCGAAATAGACCGCTGGAGCAAATGTGTTGAACGACGGCGGGCTCAGCGGGGGGCAGTTCGATGTGTTGGCGAGCGTGGGCCATACCGTCACACCGACGCCGCGATAGGTTGGCGGTGCGGTGTTGTAGTCGACCGTCAGCATGCCGGTGTTCGGCTCGATCACGCCGTTGTCCGGGGCATAGAAAATGCAACCCTTCAGGACCATAGTGGCGGTGCCAGAGGGGCTATACGTGGCAACGTTGCTAATGATTCTTTCCAGTTTCCACGTGACTTGTGCGCTGACCGAATAGGTCTCTGAAGAGGATGTGCCAGTGCCTACCCACTGGTCATCAACAATTGTGATGACCGACGATACCAGCACCTTCTCGCCGAGGGGTGACTTTTTCACGCGTGCGCTCACCGTCACTACATTGGGATTTGGTTTTGAGGCCGGTGCGAGGTATGTCCCGGTGCTGCCGCCGCCACTGACGGTGCCGGTGACGCTGCTACCACCCAAGAGACCATTGACCGACCAATCGCTGATCGGATTGAGAATGCTCAGTTCGTCACCGAGATCGCAGTTGTAGCCGAGATACGTCAACTCGTCTCCGGTGGCATCAGTGATGGACTTCTGATAGCAGACGGTGACCAACAAGCCCACCGATCCCGTCACGCGAACCGCTTTTGCAGGAGGCCGCATCTGGATTCCTTTAACCCTTGACCAATCCGAGAAATGGGTGCTCCGTACACTCACGGTCTTGGCGATGGTGTTCACGATGGGAGCATCCACCCATCGCCAAAATCCGGTCGCGGTCTGGAACGCGGCGCCGAGCACGTCGGCGGAGCTACCCAATACGTCGTCATCGTTGTAGGCGAACGTCAACGTCACCGGTTGCGCAAACGTCTGGCCATCGGGCGTGAGTCGGTACGCGCTGCCGATCTTGCCGTGCGCGAAATTAGTGATCGGTTGAATACTGAGGCTCACGTTAGCAGTCAGCGCTCCGGCCGGAACAGTCAGTGTGAGCTTTCCGTCGGCGCTGGCGAGCGTACCTCCTGCTGCACCAATGCTCGCGCTAACTGGCGTCCCATTCGGCGCGCCTACGGCCGTGGCCACAGCACCGGCGGTTGGGGTGGCTGGAGTCGCCGCCGTCGCGCAGAACGCAGCACCTTCGCCCACGTAGCCCGCCGCTACTGCGGCGTCATACGTCGCCTGACTCGCGCTGTAGCGATGGTTCGATGTCTTGCCGCCCGCCGCCGTGCGAAAGCCGCGAAAGATGGGGGTGGTTCCCGTTGGGCAAGCCCCCGCTGTTGGCTGCTGCGTCGCGAAATCGTAGTCTTCCCAGGTGAATCCCGCCACGTTCTGAGCGCGGATTGATTCGCAATCGACGCCCTGTCGCCCGTAGAAATGCGAGCTGACGTAAGGTGTAGTCAACGAGACGTAGAAGCGACAAATATTGGTAAGGCTGGATGGCGCGCCTGCCACCGCTGTTGCCTGAAACGTCATACCGGTGCGCCGGAAGTCAGCCACGCCGTCCAGCGCGGTCTGTTCGTTGACGCGACCGGTGATGAAGTGCGCGTCGAGCGTTTTGTTGTAATACTCGATGACGTTCAGCGATTGCGCCGATGCATTCAGCGCGGCGACGAGCGCCAACGCGGAGACGAACTGAAGAAACAATTTACGTGAAGACATGAGTCGCTCCCTGATTCACCGAACGTTCAAACACGAGCACGCGGCAGGCCATTGCGCCTGCGGTGTCGTCAGATACGAGCAAACCAGAATCGCGCTAACCCGCCCGTGAATAAATTACGGGCAGAGTCAACCCCTGTGGGCGCGTTGTTGCTCTTTTGTGCACTGCTTCATTGATTAAGACGCAAACGCGGCAGACATTGCGCCATTAGAATTGAGATTCTGCCTTCGCAAAATCCCTCCTTGGACCCGCCTCCTCCATGCCTGACGCCCTCGATAAAGAGTCGCTTGTCGCGAATAGCGCGAGCGTGGACGATGCGCTCACGGAAGCGCTAGCCGACGTCACGGCGCTGGTGCGGCAGTACCGGCTGCTGTCCGGTTTTGCCGAAAGTCTG
>JBBRVM010000391.1:0-4243 GCA_038246865.1 Burkholderiales bacterium | reverse complement strand
GTCAATCGCGTGCACCGCCTCATGCTGAATGATTTGCTCAAGTAGGTGCGCAGGTGAGTTCCAGTCAACGCGCCGCATCTCCAGAAAGCCGGGGTTGAACCATGAGGAGAGCAGGTGCAACAGGTCAGCCTCCACCGACTGCCAGTCACTGTTTTTGTTCAGACGCCGCAACAATTGGCGGCGCAAACGAACCAGCGCCGCAGTGCCGCCAGGCGCGCGGTTCAAGCGACGAAACAACTCCTGTCGCGCTGGTTCAGCAGCGGTAGAAAGCGCGGCCAGCGCGCTGGCTGTTGGCGTGGCTGCATACGTTTGCGCAGCGGACAAAACGCCCTGCGGATCCGGCGAAAACTCATGCGCCAACGCATAGAACAAAGCGTCCTGTTCGGCCTCGGTCAGTTGATCGACTTCCGTAATGATGTTCTGCGCAATGGCGGGGCTGTTCGCCTCAGCGCGCACCGAGAGCAAGCGATGACATTCCTTGACGAGCTTCATCGAACGACGCTCGCTGGTCATCTGGTTAATGCGCTGCGCCGCTTTGCGGATCGCCGGGACAGGTGATAGATCAGCCAGCATCTTTGAGCGCTCCGCTTTCGAGTTTGCGCAACGCCTTGAGCGCTGCGAGTTGTGCCAAAAGGTGGTCATGCATCGCTCGCTCAGCACGTACGCCGTCACGCGCCAGCATCGCCGCGATCAGCACGCGATGCTCGTTAATCGAGGCATCTATGCGCCCCGGCAACACCAGCTGCCGGCCACGCAGCATGCGCACAAACTTACGCAAATCGGCGGTAATCCGGTCGAGCCAGCGGTTGTTTGCCACACGTTGCACGAAACTATGAAATACATGGTTCGCCTGGTAATAACCGTCAACATCACGCGCGACCGCCGTCCGCTCCAACTCATCATGCATGCGCTGCAGCTCGCGTAAATCAGCGTCCGACATGTGCTGCGTTGCCTCCAACGCACAGCGCCCTTCCAGCAGCGCCATGATCGGAAACAGCTCATCCGCATCCGTCTCGGTGATCTCGATGACGCGGCAACCGCGCCGCGGCACCAACTCAACCAATCCCTCAGCCGCAAGCACTTTTAGCGCCTCGCGCAGCGGTGTACGACTGATTTGCCAAAGCTCTGCCAGCACGTTCTCGTCAATGAACGCACCCGGCACAAGCTGACGATCAAAAATCAGCGCACGAATTCGCTCAGCCACCTGGTCATGCAGGGAAAATCCACGAAAAGGGATGACTTCACTCATTGGGCATCTCTAAAAATCCATTTGTGGGGCGCATTGTGTCGTCGCGAGTGCTCGCGATCCTCATGTACCAGAGCGTACATTCCGATTGATGCGCCCCCGACGCCCAACACTGCAGCCCCAAAAAATGAATTTTTAGAGATGCCCATAGGTCCGTTTAACGTGTTCACAGTGTAAAAAATTCTGTAATTACAAGATTACATGAGTCTGAGGCGCCCGTCAATCCTGACCGCGTCCAGTCCGATCCGTGTCCGCGCTGCTACGCTTGTGCAATGCCTGCTATCAAACCCTTCACCCGCCATCATCTCTCCCTGCGCAATCACAGCGCACAAATCCTGACCTGGGGCAATCCGTCTGCCGAGCCTCTGGTCATGCTGCATGGCTGGATGGATGTGGCGTCAAGCTTCCAATTCCTCGTCGATGCGCTGAAGCGCGACTGGTACGTCATCGCGCCGGATCAGCGCGGCTATGGCGGCAGCGACTGGACGAAAGAGGGCGCCAGTGGTTACTGGTTCGCCGATTACGTGGCTGATCTTGAAGCCGTGATCGATCATTTTTCGCCGGACGCGCCCACTAATCTGGTGGGCCACAGCCTCGGCGGTAACGTTAGTTGCACTTACGCGGGCGTGCGTCCGAATCGTGTGAAAAAACTTGTTTCGCTGGACGGCTTCGGCGTCCCTGCGTCGAGCGCGAGCAAGGCCGCCGAGCGCTACGCCAAATGGCTAGACGCGGTCAAGGCGGGCGAGACGCTTTCAACCTATGAATCCGCCGCCAAAGTCGCGGATCGTTTGCAGAAAAATAATGTTCGCCTGACCCGTGAACGTGCTGAATGGCTGGCGCAACATTGGGCAGAACAGAAGCCCGATGGCCGCTGGCATTTGCGCGCTGATCCCGCGCACAAAATGCCGTTTCCGACGGTGTATCGTCTTGATGAAGCCATCGCAATCTGGTCACACGTCACCGCGCCGACGTTGTGGCTCGGTGCCAGTGAATCCGCAGCAAAAGTGTGGAACGGCTATAACGACGAAAGCACTGTGCCGTCCATCAAAGATGGACATGCTCGAGGCAGTTTTGATTCCCGTCTCGCCGCCTTTAGAGACATTCAGTTTGAAGTGATTCAAGGCGCGGGGCACATGCTGCATCACGACGTCCCGGAGATTGTCGCGGCGCGGGTTGAGGCGCATCTGTTGGCGTGATGCGAGAGGCTTTTGTGCGAGCGGCAGTGCAAGGAATTAGCCGGAAACCCGACAAAGGTTTATCGTGTCGAATGTTTATCAGGTTTTTCTATTCATGAAACAGTTTTTTTCCGTGCGTCTGGCAACCGTTGCTGCCTCGTCTGCGTTAGCGATCAGCGCGTTCGTCGCGTTTAGCAGCACCGCGCAAACGCCCGCGGCGAAGCCCGCGTTGCCCGCTAACGCTGCAAAAGCGATATTCGCTGGCGGTTGCTTCTGGTGTGTTGAGTCCGATTACGACAAGCTGCCGGGCGTGATCTCCACGACCTCTGGCTACATCGGTGGCACCGTCGCCAACCCGACCTACGAACAGGTATCGGCAAAAGGCACAGGCCATGCGGAAGCCGTAGAAATCGTCTACGACCCGAAAAAAGTGACTTACGAGCGGCTCGTCGAATACTTTTGGCACACCATTGATCCCACGACCAGGGACCGCCAGTTTTGCGATGGCGGAACGCCGTATCGCAGCGCTATTTTTGCACTGGACGCCGAACAGTTAAAGATCGCGCAGGCGTCAAAAGCCGCGCTAGAAAAGTCGAAGCCGTTCAAGCAGCCCGTAGTCACTGAAATCGTGCTCGCGACCAAGTTCTATCCAGCCGAGGACTACCATCAGGACTACTACCTGAAGAACCCCGTTCGCTACAAATACTACCGCAGCGGTTGTGGTCGTGATGCGCGGTTGAAAGAGCTTTGGGGCGATAAGGCGGGCAAGTAGAACGCGCCCGTCCGTAGGGTGGGCACCCCGTGCCCACGCGGAGCGTTACGCGACGGGTTGGTGGGCAGCGGCTGCCCACCCTACGCTCAGGTTCCGCGCATCAAATGCTCAGCCAACGCCCGATAAGCGGGCAGCGACGTCGGATCCATGAACACATTCGCGGCCAGCGGATGTGATGCGTAACGCGCAATGACCATCTGCGCTGTCGGATCGACCCAGATCGCTTGCCCATGAATGCCGCGCGCCGTGAAGCACTCATGATCGTCATGCGACACCCACCACATATTTCGATACGACCAACCGGGCAGCGTCGCATATCCCGCCGTCGCGAAGTGATCACCATTGGCGCCGTTGCGAATGTCAGCGACCACCGCTGCGGGCACAATCTGCTGGCCATTAAAACTGCCATCACAACGCATCGCTTCACCAAAGCGGGCAAGGTCGCGCAACGTCGTATTGAGGCCACCGCCACCTGCCTCCGTGCCCACACTGTCCACCTGATAAAGCGCGTCGTATTCGCAGCCGAGTTTTGACCAGATTGCGGCGGACGTGAGGTCAGCCAAACGCACTCCAGAAACGCGCTTGACGATCCACGCCAGCACTTCGCTATTGACTGTTTTGTAGGTGAATCCAGTGCCGTGTTCGCCCTCTTTGTTCAGTGTGACAAGATAGTCGTAAAAGGTTTGCGGCCCCGCGTAATCTCGCGGTCGCGCACGCATTCCGCCAGCCCGCGCGTACGCATGAATGTCGGCGGTCGGGTCAGCGTAGGCTTCCGAGTAACGCACGCCAATGGTCATGTCCATCACCTGCCGCACGGTCGCGTCGCCATACGCGGTGTCTTTTAGTTCGGGAACGTAATGCGTCACCCGCGCCGATTCATCAAGCTCACCCGCATGCACCTGCATTGCGGCGTGCGTGCCGACGAAAGATTTGGTAACGGAGAACGCGCTGTGAACAATATCGGCCTGCAATGCCCCGAAATATTTTTCGTAAACGATGCTGCCGCGATGGAGGACGACAACGCCGTCGGTGTAGTTCGCTGCGAACGCC
>JBBRVM010000390.1:0-4243 GCA_038246865.1 Burkholderiales bacterium | reverse complement strand
CTCAAACAAGAGTCCGTGGACGAGGTTGCCGATGCGACGGTGAATTGTTTGTTGCGAGCTGTCCCTGCCGCCACAGCGGGAGTTGCATTCTTGTCAGGCGGGCAGTCCGCTGAACTAGCCACGGCCCGATTGAATGCTATGAGTGCCCGGTTTAAATCACAACTACCTTGGGCGTTGACATTCTCATTTGCGCGCGCCATTCAGCAGCCGGTGCTTGAGATCTGGAAAGGTGAACCGGCGCACGTACCAGCAGCACAGCAGGCTCTGCTTCATCGCGCACGATGCAACCGATCAGCGCGGCGGGGCGAGTACGACGCGCAGATTGAGGGGACACCCTGAAAAAGAGATGTTGACCAGCGCGGGTCATGGCTCGGGTTTCCTTTGATGTGTTCATCGCGTTAGTGCTGGTGTCTGACCTTGCACGTTTGCGGGTGCGGCGGTGCGCGAGATGCTGGACTTCGTGATGAGGTTTGATACCCCCATGATGATGAATGGCGGCACTCGGTTCGTAACCGTAGTGACAGTACCAACATTCTGAGACAGCGTTGCGGTGGCCCGAAAAATGCAGTTCATCTTTTCATGAAACCAACACACGAACAGATTTGTGACATTGCCTATAAGATCTATTGCCAGCGAGAAGGCAGCTTTGGTTCTCCAGAGCAAGATTGGCTGCAGGCTGAGCACGAGCTTTCAACGGTAGCGGTGGAAGTGTTCGATGCGCCCGAACACAATGCTCCGGTAAGACGGCCACACCATCTTTCTCACCACGAAAGAAACCGTCAGTAACAGCGCGAGCTGACCCACCAAAGTTGCTTAAGCAGGATGTTGTGATCGGCGGGCGTTCGCACTTGGCATGAGAACCAGCTGGCAATCTCATCATATTGATGGCGGGATAAATCAATACGACTGAGATTCGAGCAATGGGACTCGGCTCATTACCCCGCGAAATTCGGGGCTCAATTGATCGGAGCAATTGTTCTTTTGGTCCGGTTATTGTTTTGGATTTGACGCTGATAGGATAAGTCGGCGTGACAGCCAAAACGCAAAAGGAAACAAGAGAAGCAGTTGGGCCACCGGCAGTATCGAAATCGGTGTGCCAGGCACAAGGGGATTTATGGGACTGTAGGCCCAACGCGAGGTTGACAGCGCCCAACTCTCGACGATGACACTTAGCCCTAAGGCAGCAGTAAGCAGCATAGCCCACTGCCGCCAAACCCAAGGTCCCAGCAGCCACAGCCAGCGCCTCGAAACAGCCGCGACCAAGATCTGCGCCAACCACGTCATTGCGACGTCACCTATCGTGGCGATAACCATGTCGATCTGTCCCATGTTCCCACCCTTATAAATGAAGAACCATGCGCACTGCATGTTTTCCCAGACGTAGTTGAGGATAAAGGCAGTTGCCGTAATGGAGCACGCATGAAAAACAATCGCACGTTTGTGAAGCATGGCCGAGGGTGGATATCAGCCAATTGCCGCAATGGGAGGCACATATTGCCCGGGGACTACTTGCAGGCGGCGGGATCGAAGATGCAGGTATACGATCAGGCTCGCGATCGCCGCGAAAAAGCACCACACAGACATCATCGTGGCTTCATGAATTTTGTAGGCAGCGATGAAGGAGAAAAATAGGAACACGCCAAAAAGGTTGACGAGCTTGTGACTGGAGAAAACACAGACAACGGTTGTCGCCGCCAGGTACAGAGCGTACTGACTGATAAACATAAAAAAGTGAGGTTGAACGTACTGGATGTGCTTTCCGGCGAGTTGCGCGGTCACGGGACGGGTCACGATAAAGTACAAGAGTAGCAAGCCCACTGTGAGACCAAATACCTGGAACACCGCGATCGTCCTGCGCCGCCAGCGCGCGGGCTCGATCAGGTAGACCGCGAACGGAACATAGATCGGCCAAAGGACGTGCGAGAAAGCGGAATACGCGTAGATCATGGGCTGGCGAAGGGCCGGAGTGTGACCCGTGAACGTTAACCAGATCACCCCTTCGATGAGCTGTTGCAGCCCAAATAGCAGCGGGATCATCGCAAAAGGTAATTCAGTCTTGGCCCGCACGTTTTTAAGTGTAGCCACCCCGATCACGGAAAGTGTCGTGCCGGCGACGAAACTGGCAGATGCTGAGAAGCACATTCGTTACTCCAGTCTCATAACTTCCCAATCAGGCGGTTGGTCCTAAAGTGGCTGAGACGTATCTCGCAATCATGAGTTCTTCGTCAGTGCGAATGACCCGAACCGCAACGCGACTCGCGTCTGAGGAAACCACTTCGGCAGATGCCGCGTTTCGCGCCGCATCTACCTCTATACCAAGGAAGCTAAGGCCGTCACAGACGCGCGAGCGTATGGCTGGAGCGTGCTCGCCGATGCCACCCGCGAACACCAACGTGTCGAGGCCACCAAGCACGGCCGCATACGCCCCCAGGCACTTCTTCACCTGGTGGCAGAACAGCGCGACGGCCTCACTTGCTCGAACATCCTCGGATTCTCGGTCGAGCAATTCCTGCATATCGGAACTGGTTTCCGAGATTCCGAGTAGACCTGACTTGTGGTTCATCATGTGGTCGAACTCGACAGGGGTCATCCCTTCGCTGCGCGCGAAGAACGAAGCCAACCCGGGGTCCACGTCTCCGGATCGGGTGCCCATCACCAGGCCGGCGGCGGGCGTCAGCGCCATGGTTGTGTCCACGGCGTGTCCGTCGCGAACCGCGGCCATGCTCGCGCCGTTTCCCAGGTGCGCGAGGACAACGCGCCCACTTGCACACTTTTCATCAAGCCGGGCCAGCTTTTGCATGAGGTAAGCATAGGAAAGCCCATGAAATCCGTAGCGTCGGACGCCTTGCGCTTCGTAGCGCCGTGGAATTGGCAAAAGACGCGCCACACGTGGCATGTCGTGGTGGAAGGCTGTGTCGAAACAAGCGACTTGCGGAACGTTTGGAAACAGGCGGGAAATCTCTTCGACAAGAAGGAGCTCCAGGGGAAGGTGCTCGGGATCGAATGCCGTGAGCCCACGCAGCTCTTCTATGACCACCGCTGAGAGTTGCTGTGGCGCAAAGTACTTCGGCCCGCCATGTACGATTCGGTGCCCAACCGCCGCCAGAGTCTCGCAGGGGACATGCTCGCGTAGCCACGCCGTGAGCTCGCGCACTGCGCTGCCGTAATCCGCGAAACCCAGTGATCGCACCACTTTGTCGGAGCCTGGCCGACCATCGACGGTCATCGTCCCCTTCGCCTGCCCGATGCCCGTGATGGTGCCCTTAAACTGGCGCGAAAGGGGTTCACCGGTTGCAAATACAGAGAACTTGATGCTCGATGACCCGCCGTTGATAGCGAGAATAAGCTGTGAATGCATGTGGTTTTCAAGCGCTAGGCAAAAATCTATGTTTCGACAACCGCCCAAACAAGATGGGTTTAACTTCCGACAAAGCCGCCGGAAGCTCTCTGTCCGCGATGAGGCCATAGCTCTTGAGTCGGCGATACAGCGTCGCTGTGCCAATTCCAAGATCCTTCGCCGTTCGAATCTGATTTCCATCGTTCAATTTCATCGCGTCCAAGATCGCCGTTTTTTCGACGTCAACCAGCAGCCGGATTCGGGGACTGGAAGATGCCGATCTAGGGCGCGCTTTACGGACCGCTTCGGGAAGATCCTCCACCTGGATCTGATTGCCCTTACAAAGTGCGACGGCACGTTCCATGGCGTTTTCCAGCTCGCGAACGTTTCCGGGCCAGTCGTGGCGCAACAGTTGATCCGCTGAGGCTTGGGATAGATCCAACGGACTTCGTTTCAATCGCGTGGACGCCGCCGCAAGCAAGACCCGTGCAATATCAAGCAGATCTTCTGGCCGTTCGCGCAAGGCAGGCACGTGGATGCCAACCACATTTACACGATAGTACAGATCCTCACGAAAGAGTTCCTCCTCCACTCGGCTTGCGAGATCTCGATTGGTTGCGGCGAGGACGCGAACATCCAGTGGCCGGGTCTTGTTTTCCCCGACACGGCAGACCTCGCGTTCTTGAAGGACGCGCAGGAGTTTGACCTGCATTCCAAGCGACATATCGCCCACTTCGTCCAGCAGCAGCGTGCCGTGATTGGCAGCCTCCAAGAGACCGGGGCGATCATGAACCGCACCGGTAAAGGCGCCGCGCCCGTGCCCGAATAGTTCGCTTTCCAACAACGTTTCGGTAACCGCCCCACAGTTGACTGCAATGAAGGGGCCAGCTGCGCGAGCTGACTTTG
>JBBRVM010000389.1:0-4261 GCA_038246865.1 Burkholderiales bacterium | reverse complement strand
TGATGAAACATCCTGCGGTTCAGCAGAGCAAAACCCCGATTCAGCACACCCTACAAACACTCCGATACAAGCTCTTCGCGAAGCCCGCATTCATCACCACCGAGGGTCGCAAACCGATCCTCCATTTGGCCATCGCGATGCGCCGCCGATCTCGCTGGTGTCGATGCCTACACGAGCGTCGGTTATCGGCTGGACGGCGTTGAAGGTTACTTGTACCCCAAGAGCCAGCCGCAACCAGTGGGCACGGTGCGCCTGATGCGAAAATACAATCCAGCTCGGGACGACCACGCCATTTTTCCGGAGAGCGAATTCACCAACATGTTCAATCAGGGTTACACCGACAACTCGGGCAGTGACTGGTTGGGCTATTTGTATCCGAACACGAACGGCGCTGTGCCGGCAATTCAGTAGGAGAACCGCCATGAACTTCAAGTGCCTTCTCAGCTTAGCCACGACGTGTCTGGTCATTAGTTTCGCTGCCGCGCAGACGACGCCTGCACTCCCGCTTGTACGTCTAGACGGTCAAGTATCGCGTGTTCCGCATGATATCGCGAGCATTCAGACCGCCCCGTTCACCCCGATCCGATTGCAAGTGCGAGTTGATAACTCCTACCATCCCCCCGAGTTTTTGTGGGCGAGCGCGCAGGGGCCGGAAATTCGTATCGCGTTTTTTGCGAGGCGTACGCCGTCAATCGGACTTGATCCCTATTATGGCCCCGCTCCTGTGACGATTGCTGGATTGCCGCCCGGCAACTACAAGCTGTTGCTAGGCAACTCATTGGTGTTTAACGCTCCGACGTCCTCTTACGCGGAAACCAGTACGCTAGAGTTGCAAGTGAGCGGCCTACCGGCTTCGCTTGTCGTCACTCCGATGGTGTACGTGCAAAACAGCATTCCCTACCAGCCTATCACTGATCTTGGCAATTGGTACCGTCCTAAGCACTATCTGGCTCTCGGTCAAAACGAAGCGCAGGCGCTTCTCCGGCTAAACGAGGTTCTGCCAGTGTTTACGGATTCGCCACTCTGGACGTTGGCTGACCCGCCGTTTCGCGCATGGCCCAATGTTGCCGAGGCACCTTCAGCCACGGTGCCGGTTTGTCGCTTCTTCAATCCGACTGTCGTGACACATTTCTATTCAGCAAAGGACACGGACTGCGCATTGTTAGCAGCATCGAGTGCGTGGGTGAATGAAGGCATCGCTTTCCGCACTCTGTTGCCAGTGAACGGTGTGTGTCCGCTGGCCACACAACCGGTGTATCGGCTGTTCAGCCAGGCGCTTTCAAACCACCGCTACACGCAAAGCGCAGACACGTACAACGCGTTGCAGCTTAGGGGCTACGCACCCGAGGGCGTGGCGTTCTGCTCGCCGAACGCGTAGTGCGTAGGGCGGGCACTGCCCGCCTCGTCATCCTCTCGGGCGAGAGCCCGCACTTCTTCACGCAACCATCGCGATCACCCCACCACGGCGAACAACGCCCGCCCTACGAATCAATGGGTTCGCCGTATGGGCGAGATTCATCTACTTCGATGTGACTGCCCCAATTTCCCGGATACAAACCCCGCGCAACGTCGCGATGAAACGATGACCACGGCCAATCGGCAACGCTTGAAACCAAACCGTGCTTCACCGGGTTGATGTATACGTAATCGATATGTGCCGCGAAATCCCTTTCATCGCGAATACGATGTTCCCAAAATCGCGACTGCCAAATCGGAACTCCCGCCTCGACCAATCCTGCCGTCGTCGCTCGTTTGGTAAACGTGGCTTTGATCAAACCCCAACGCTTGGAGAAATCTGCGTCACCCACGGGCAACGTCCAAACCGCATGAATATGATTGGGCAATACGACCCACGCATCGACACTAAACGGCAAGCGCTGCCGCACCTCTTGAACCAAGTTGCGCAATATATCCACCGTCGCGTCGTCGGAAAATACGCGTTTCCTCTGATGCGTCACGGCTGTGAAAAAGAATGATCCGCCGGGAAGATAGGCGCGAACGTAGTTGGGCATTCGCGGGAGTTTACGAGGCGGGCAGTGCCCGCCCTACGAAACTTCTCTTCAATCACCGTCGTCGCGCCATTGGTCCTGACCGACACAATCCTGTTTTTCATGGCGCTGGTGCTGGAACACAGCCGGAAACCAGATCCGCCCCGCACGGTGCTGGCTCCGAGCTCGCGCAGCGACACTGAGGTGACGCCGGTTGCGTTTCCGTGCGCCGCCGCTACCATGAAGCCTTGAGACCATTTTCGAAAGGCAATATATGCGTTCTGATTTACTTTCCCACGCACTCAACCGCGAATTTCCTGAGCTGGCCGCTGCGGTTGCAGACCTGAGGAAAAGCGATGCGCATTTTGCGCATCTTCTCAAAAAGCATGATGCCGTTGATGAGCAGATTACTGCCGATGAAACCGGCGTTGCCCCGATGGGTGATGTTGAGCTCGAAGGCTTGAAGAAGCAGCGACTCCAATTGAAAGACGAGCTGTACGGTATGGCTTCCGCGGCAGCGCGTCCGGGTTGAGTCCATGTCGTTCACCGACAAAGTCATCGTCATCACCGGTGCGTCAGATGGCATTGGTGCCGAGCTGGCGCGACAGCTGTCAGTCGACAAGCCCAAGCTCGTTCTCGCCGCGCGCAGGCGCGATGCGCTTGATGCGGTTGCACGGCAATGCGAAACAGCAGGTGCCGAAACACTATGCGCGGTTACGGACGTATCGGTTGAGGCGGATTGCCGCGCACTGATCGCGACGACGGTTAAAAAATTTGGCCGTATCGATGCGCTGGTGAACAACGCTGGCGTGTCGATGCACGCTAATTTTGACGAGATCACGGATACGGCCGTTTACGAAAATCTGATGCGCATCAATCTGATGGGCAGCATTTGGCCGACGCATGCGGCGTTGTCGCATTTGAAGTCGAGCAAGGGGCTCGTCGTGGCGGTCGCAAGTCTGGCGGGATTGGTCGGCGTGCCGGGGCGCACTACTTATTGCGCGACCAAATTTGCTCAGACCGGATTTTTCGAGGCTTTACGCGTTGAGTTGCAACCAGAGGGTGTTGACGTGTGCATTGTCTACCCGGGCGTTGTCGCTACCGAAATTCGACGCAATGGGTGGAATGCGAAAGGCGAAACAGCGGGGAGTTCAGGTTTAAGTGAAACCAATGCGATGAGCGTTGAGGAATGTGCCGGGTTGATCGTGTCAGCGATGCGTTCGCGCAAACGGGAAGAGGTGATGAGCGCTAGGGGGAAATTGGGCCGTTGGCTCAAACTCATCGCGCCTGCGAAAGTGGATGCAATGGCGCGCGCGGCGTTGGCGAAAAAACATTAATGCAAGCCGACAGGGTAGGGCGGGCATTGCCCGCCTCGTAATCTCACCGGCTTCAGCCCCCAATAAGTCGGCGCTTCGCGAGAAGCACAAGGCGGGCAGTGCCCGCCCTACCCACCATCCACCGCGCAAGCAGCTTCAGGCGGCTACAAATACGCCGCCGTATTCCTCGCTTGCGTCGCCACCGCCTCACGATATTCCGCCGTCAACCGCTCCACCAAAACAGCAGTCGTCGGCACATCATCCATCTGCCCGACCCCCTGACCCGAGCCCCAGATATCCTTCCACGCTTTCACCGCGCTACCCCCAAAATTCATCGACGTTTTGTCAGCGCTCGGCAGATTGTCAGGATCGAGCCCCGCCGCTTTCACCGAGGACTTCAGGTAGTTGCCATGAATGCCGGTGAACAGTGACGAGTAGATGATGTCCTGCGCTGCGGAATTCACGATCGCATCCTTGTACGCATCCACCGCTCGCGCCTCCTGAGTCGCGATGAAGCGCGTGCCGATGTAGGCGAAGTCAGCGCCCATCGCTTGCGCGGCGAGGATGCTGGAACCGTGCGCAATGGCGCCCGACAGGGCAATTGGGCCACTGTAAAAACGCCGCACTTCGCGCACCAGCGCAAACGGCGACAACGTGCCCGCATGCCCGCCGGCACCCGCGCACACGAGGATCAACCCGTCTACGCCAGCTTCCAGCGCTTTCTCGGCATGACGAACGGAGATGATGTCGTGCATCACAATGCCGCCCCAGGCATGCGCCTGCTTGACGATGTCGCCCGGCGCGCGCAGACTGGTAATTAGCATCGGTACTTTGTATGTTTCGCACATTTGCATATCGTGATCAAGCCGATCATTGCTGGCGTGCACGATCTGGTTGACGGCGTAGGGCGCAATACGTCGTGTCGGTTCCTGCAAGCGGGCGGCCACCAGTGCCTCG
>JBBRVM010000388.1:0-4262 GCA_038246865.1 Burkholderiales bacterium | reverse complement strand
GAGCGGCGCGGTGCCGACACTGAACACGGTGACGCTCTGGCTAGAGGAAAACGAACCCACCGTGACCGCGCCGAACACGAGCGTGGAAGTGGACAGCTGGATGCCGGGTGCCGTCGCTACGGTGGCCGTGCCGGAAACGGCGAGCGCACTCGCCGCGCCCGATGCGTTGTGATTGACGGTGATCGTACCGCTGCGACTACCAGCGACAGCCGGTGTAAACCCGACCGACACGTTGCAGCTGTCGCCTGCGGCAATCGTGCCGCAGCTGCTGACCAGTGAGAACTCGGAGTTGCTGCTGGTGACCGCACTGACAATGAGTGCTGCCGTGCCAGTGTTGTTGATGGCGAACTGCTGCGCCGTTGCGCTGTTGCCAACGGCGGTGGAGGAGAAGCTCAGCGAAGACGGTGCCAGTGCGACGGCGGGACTTCCGGTGACGGCACCGGGATTGCCGATGTACGCCGCCAAATCCGCGAGCTGGGCTCCAGTGACATTATTTTTCAGGAATGCCATCTGCGCCACCTGACTGATGGCCAGACTAATACGTCCCGGATCGTCGCCGGCGAGCTGAATTTTGTTCTGGTTGTTGGCCGGACTCGGGCCATGACACTGACCATTGCTGCAACTAAACTGCCCGGCTACTAGTGGCGTGATGTAGAGCGCTCGTCCGTTATTGATATCCTGTGCGAAGCCGCTGGGTGATGCCAACATCGTCAGAATCAATGAAAGCAACGTGAGCAGGCTCAACCCTGCCCGAGCGGTGAATGGCCAGTTCGTTGTGTGGCAGTACTGCATCAACGTCAAGCGCCGAGATTCATGAACCCCATGTCAGCGGTCGTCCAGTTCGTGTTTGGATGCGAAGCGCGCAGCGTCGGAAAGAGTGCGTCCACGTCAGCCGTTGTCGGCATCAGCGTCGGCTCGCCGAACCACTTCGCGATGGTTGCCATAACGGCATCACCTGATGTTGTAGCAAGCAGTTCACCGCGACCCAGACAGTGATTCAGACCGGCGCAGCGCGCGCCTGGCGTCGTCGCACCCGAGTAGGGATCCGGTGGGATGCCAATACGGGGGACGGCTCCACAGTTCAGGTCTTGACGGTTGGCAGCGTCAGTACCCAAGTATCTTGAACCCGTAGTTGTGTTACCCGAGTTAGGTACCGTGCCTGTTGCAGTGCTCGTATTCTGAATATTGTGATTCATGCCGTAAATCGCGCCGCCTCTGACTGCCCCGCCCAGCACGATCTGATGGCTACCCCAACCGTGGTCGCTTCCCTGACCATTCGAGTCATGTGTACGCCCAAAGTCGGTCATGGTCATGAGAGTGACCTTGCTTTGAGCAGTGGTTCCGGGTGAGCCAACAACCTGTACATTGCCCATCGCCGTCCAGAAAGCGTTGATGCCCTTGCTGATTTGTGTGTTCAGCGAGGGATTGTTGCTCCAGAACTCGGTGCCGTGAGTGTCGAAACCGCCAATGCCGACAAAGAAGATTTGGCGCTTCAGTGGAGTCCCAGCCGCGCCGAGCTGCACGCTGGCACGGATCAGCGCGGCGACCATGCGCAACTGCCTGGCAAGATTGTTGGAGGTATAGCCAGGGCCACTCATGACGCCCGTAACCTGAAACGGAGCAACGATGTCTTCAGACGGCGGAAAGTTCACGAACGCAGCCGCGATTGCCGCCTCGGTTTTGACGGACTGATCCATCGTCGCGCGCCATTGATCATGATATATGGAGACATTTTCCGGTACATTGGTTACGCGCGTGCGAAATGCGTTGTACATCGTGTTGTTGCCCGTGTAGCCGTTTTGTACCCGTATTGGGCCGCCAACGACGCAGTAAGGCGACGTCGGATTGTTGGTGATGAAGGTGCTGCCAGTGTCACACGTAACCACGTTGGGTACCGCCCAGACCGGATTGGTGGTGGCGTTGCGCAAGCGGCCGATCGAACCAGAGCCAACCTGATACGCGATCGCTGTGGTCGGGCCTGCCGGGTCAGCCAGCATGAACGTGTTGCTGCCGTCCAGCGATATCTGGGTCGACACCAGCGCGCCTGAATTGAGCAAAGCGATGGCGGGATGCGCGGCAATGCGACCACCAATGCCGCGTTCAGGGGAGGCTTTGTTGGCCGTACCGCTCATCCAGGCCTTTTGCTGGTCATCATGTGAATACAGATTGAGCGGACGTGGAACGCCAGTGCCTTGATACCACTCCTGGCGATTGATCGGCGCGACTAGGGGACCTACATTCGAGATTACAGCCAGCTTCCCAGTGTTGTAGAGCGCAGCCAGTTCGGCATAGCCTGGGTGCAGCGCGAAGCGGCGACCGTATGTGTGAGTGGTGAAAACTGAATTGATGCCCGGGTCCGTCGTACCAGCAGTTACGTTGAGTGCGGTGGCCGCAAGTTGCGCGTTGGAGTACGACAAATCACCCGTCACAAGGGTCTGGTTTTGAGGATCAGTCCCATTGGCGCGGCCAGTACGATAACGGTTGTATTCGGTGGTTCCCGTGCCGTTACTGTCGCGGTAGGGGATCAGGATGTTGGCGTGGTCCTGACCACCGTAGAGAAACACGCAGACGATCGCTTTGTAATTGGAGTCAACCGATGACGGTTCGACGCTACCTGCCGCGTGGGCGACGTTGCTAAGTAGGTTGAGCGTCGGAATGCCGCTGGCCAATGCTCCGGTTGAGGCGGTCTTCAGAAAGTCGCGACGTTGTTTAAAGCTTTTGAAGTTCATGATCGTGCGGCCTATCGTTGAATCTGGAATTCAGGGGAATGCACGGCGAGCCAGAGCGCGCCTTTTACGCGATTTCGCTTGCGATCCTGCCACTGTGAATTGGAGGTGGCACCTGTACAGCCCGCAGCGGTTGGGCAGGCGGCGTACGCATTGTCAAGGGCCGTGACCAGAGAGCCTTTATTGGCCGGGCTCAACGAACCACCGAGTAACACAAGGTTGATGTAGTCAAACAACGTCGACGAGTCGGCATGCAACACAAACAGCTCTTCCAGGTTGCCGAACAGGCAGTGCTGGCGCGACGACGCACTCGGATCTGCTGCGCTGACAGTTCCTACACTGCAATTGTTGCCGCCGATCAGGTTATTGATGAAAGAGTTGCTAGACCCTGTGTCAGCGCGCGCCACGATGTTTCCGAAATAGTTCTGCGTAGCGGCAATCGCGGTGGTCGTTGTGATCTCAAACTCTGGGCCAATAGCTCCCGCAGAGGCAATCGGACCGGGCGGAGCAAACTCCGGATGGAAGTAATTGAAGACCGTCGGTGATTGCAGCGGTCCCTGATTAATGCCGTACTCCAGGCTGTCCAGTCCATCGATGCGATAACGGTTTGAGTACGACCGGGTGTTAAACGCGCGATAAATGCCACTCAGCCGAAGCATCGGCTCTTTTAGTTTTCCAAATTTGGTAGGTGTCGTTGCACCCGTTGGTGTCGCTTCAACGTCGGTCAGCACTGCGGTGATCACAGCTTTCATGTCGCCGCGAATTCCGCCGGTGTTGTTGAACGCAGCTGTAACGCGCCCGACATACGCGTCGCTTGGCGTTGACGTGACGAAGAATCGAATCAGGTGTTTGCTTATGAACGGTCCGACATTTGGATGACAGAAGATGTTGTCGATGGCTGCGTCAAGCGAGGCGTAGGCCTGAGCACGGTTGGTGCGCGTGCCGCCGCCCGACGTTGGAATGACAACGCCCGTTACCTCGTCAATCGCTGGGACAACCGGTGCGGAAAGTACGGCCAAACCTGCGCCACTCGCAAAGGCCACTGCGTTCGCACATGCAGCGACAGGCGTGCCAGCGTTGACTGGCGTGCTGTAGTTGTATGTCATCAACTGTTTGGTGAGCTTGTTGTGACGCCCTATGAACGGCACCATTTGACGCTTCCAACCGTTCGCATCCGGAGGCACGTTCGGGCCGAGATCATTACGGTTCGGTTCCCAATACCAGTTGGGATGTACGCCACCGGTGCTATCGGTGCAGGTGGCAGGCAAAGGCGGCGCCATGCCCTTGCAGAGGAGGTCATCAAAGGCGAAGCCAGTAAAGACCCGTGCAAAGCCCTTGACCATCGTCTCGTCGTACGTCGGAATCGGCTGGCCCGCGTTCAGCGCCTGCGTACCATCCTGATTCAGACGGAACAAACCGACGCCAAACAGCTGCAGAATTTCGCGCGCGAAGTTTTCGTTCGGGTTGGCGCTGCTGCCCTCGTTGCGCAGATGGCTGAGGTAGCGACCCATTGCTGGAGATAACGCGACTTTGTAG
>JBBRVM010000387.1:0-4271 GCA_038246865.1 Burkholderiales bacterium | reverse complement strand
GCGGTGCATACACGAGCCGTCCGACGACGGGCTTGTGACCGCGAACCGAGTCTGGCAGCGCCACGCCGTTGCTGTACAGTCTGAAGACTCTGCATTCCATAGCTGTAATAATATACAGTAATAATGTGGATCATGCAGGATTCCGTTACTCCCCGATGGACTCAAGTAAACGACGGAGCGACGCCCCTGACAACCTGATGTCCCGCGTGCGCAGGGAAAGTTACCCGACGCTGCGACAACGACATTCGACACCATAGCAGTCCCCGCGCTGTGCGTCGACGGGGGGACACTTCTCGTCACTTATGAACGCTACCGATTTAGGCACCGAAGAGACGTATATTGGGC
This sequence comes from Burkholderiales bacterium, assembly GCA_038246865.1. Lineage (GTDB taxonomy): Bacteria > Pseudomonadota > Gammaproteobacteria > Burkholderiales > Casimicrobiaceae > Casimicrobium. The sequence goes on along the minus strand of JBBRVM010000387.1, from coordinate 3,926 downwards.
ATGGAGAATGAAAAGTGTCGTTCGAGTTACTCCCGCCAACGCCGCGCGTCAGCGTGAGCCTGGCAGCGACCGGCCAACGTGAGACAACCGCCTACTATGGCGACCGTGCCAACGCAAACTGATCAGCATTTTTCGACGGTCTGGCGTATCTCCAACCGTGCCGCGAAGTGCGGTCATCCATCACCGTAAATACTTTTTACTTCCCGATGCCCTCGAGCAGTAATCAGCACCTCTCTTGCCGGTGCACACCTTCTCGGCGGCACAACTGCACTCGCCGCTTGATTCCTTTGCTTCAGAAGCCGCTTGTTGACCGCCGCTCCCGGGTTCACCCTCACACAGAGGGTGTAGCGGCGCGGGCCAGTACTTCTACGGCTCGGTGCAGCCCTTCGTGACCAATGGGTACACCCATGACGGTCAATGCGCCTTCGACGCCAGCCAAGCAACCCAGAAGCATGGCGGGGTTCAAGTCACCTAGGTGCCCGATGCGGAACATTCGTCCGGCAAACGGGCCAAGGCCGCCTGCGATGGCTACCTGAAATTGCTCGCGCGCGATGTGGCGCAGTTCATCCGTGTTGATACCTGGCGACACCAGCACGCTGCTTACCGACACTGACCGGGCTTCGGGTATCTTGCACAAGAACTGCATCGCCCCACCTTCTGACCAAGCCGCCACCGCAGCCTGGGTGGCGTTGGCCAACGAACGGTGGCGTGCAAATACGGCATCCACGCCCTCCAAAAAGATCAATCCCAATGCTGCCTCCAGTCCAAACAGCATGGTTTGCGGCGGTGTTCCACAAAACTTTCGGTAGGCTAACTCGCTTTTGCGTTTGCGCCAGTCCCAGTAAAACCGTGGAGCCGAGTTGCGTTCGGACAGTGCAAAAGCCTTGGCATCCACCGCACAGAAGCCTAAACCGGGTGGGCACATCAAAGCTTTTTGGGAGGCACCCACTACGACGTTGGCACCCAAAGCATCCATGTCAAAGGCTACTGCGCCTAGCGTCGCAACCACATCCACCACATAGAGAGCAGGGTGGGCCAGTTCGTCGAGCAATCGACGAAAACCGGCCAATTCATTGGTGGTGCCACTGGCCGTGTCTGTGTGCACCACAAACAGGGCGACAATCTCGTGCCCCGTGTCAGCGCGCAGAACCGCTTCAACCGCCGCCATGTCAATGGTGTACCCCTCGACATACGGGGTGCGTAGCACCTCCACACCCATAGCTTCGGTCTGAATCGCCCATGATTCCGAGAAGTGCCCGGTGCCTGCAATCAGGACTTTTTGGCCTATGGCGAGCAAATTAGCGACGGTCGCCTCCCAGGCACCGTGCCCGTTGGCAGCGTACACAAAGACATCGGCGTCACGGGTGCCCAGCAAGCGCTTCAGCCCCGCTTCGCAGGCGGCGATGGTCTCGTCCAGTCGCGGGTCACCCAGATCCATGGGCTGTCGGCGTAGGGCGTTCTGCACGACCTCAGGCACGTGGGTAGGCCCCGGGGAATGGAGCAAACGATTGCCGGGGATGCGTTGGTCAGAGTAGCGGTGTGTCATCGGGGGCTCCGGAGCAAGTGTCTGTTAAGGGGGCGTTGATGCAAATATTACGGTGCAACGTCAAGTCGCCCGAAAAACACTCGGAGGTAGCCCGAACTCTTGCTGCGATGCTTGTTAGCTTGGAGGGTTTGCGAGAGGAGCGTTTATTGCTGAATATAATTACAGTAATACGTTGAGGCCAATGTGAAATCGTGGAGGAGGAACTCATGCCTCTCGCAAGCCGGAATCGCCAAAGAGTTTTGTACTAATGTCATCGGTTTGTTCAACGCTGCGAGTCGGCGTACGCGAGCTCTGCGAATTCGTTGCGCGAGAAGGAGATCTCGATGTGCGTTTCGGGATGTCGCCCAATTCGCGGGAGGGTGTTGCGGGCCACGATACGGTAACTGCACGGCGAGGTACTAAATACCAACGCGAAGTAACACTCAAAGGGGCGTGCAACGAGTTATCCGTGATGGGTCGAGCAGACGGCTACGACGCCGCACGCAACCGCCTCGAAGAAATCAAAACGTTTCGTGGCGACTTGTCGCGCCAGCCTCCGAGTCTTCGACTTCTGCACTGGGCGCAACTGAAAGTCTACGGCTGGCTCTTGTGTGACCGCGACGCCCTCCCATCCATCACGCTCGCGCTGGTGTACTTCAATATTGACTCAGAGCAGGAAATTGCATTCGATCAAACGATCAGTGCAAGCGAACTTCAAGCGCATTTCATCGAGTTGTGTTCGCGCTACGCGCAATGGGCGGCGCAAGAAGAGGCGCATCGTTTGCGCCGAGACGCTCATCTCACCCGGCTGACGTTTCCGCACGAATCGTTCCGGCCCGGCCAACGTGAACTGGCAGAGGCTGTGTTTCGCGCCGGGCGTTCTGGCAGTTGCTTGTTGGCCGAAGCGCCCACCGGGATTGGTAAATCGATTGCTACGCTTTTCCCCATGCTCAAAGCCATGCCAGTGCGTAAGCTGGACAAGATTTACTTTTTGTCAGCCAAGACATCAGGGCGAAAGCTGGCGCTCGATGCGTTGGCAATGTGTCAGGCCCCCCGGCGTGTTGATCCAATCACAATCGCGGAGAGTGATGAGCATAACCCTCCGCTTCGCGTCGTTGAGCTCATCGCAAAAGCAAAGGCCTGTCTGCATCCCGGTCAGGCGTGCACGGGCGCGACGTGTCCTCTGGCATTGGGCTTCTTTGACCGACTGCCTTCGGCACGCGTTGAATGGGTTTCGAGCAACGAGGGCGGCGCAAGTGCCGTCACGGTGGCCGCGCACAATCACGGTATTTGTCCCTACTACTTCGCACAAGACCTCGTTCGATGGGCGGACGTTGTGGTCGCCGACTACAACTACTACTTCGACAGTAGCGCCTCGCTTTACGGTGCCATGATTGATAGTGAATGGCGAGTAGGCGTCCTTGTCGATGAAGCCCACAACTTGATTGAGCGCGCGCGAGGCATGTACTCGGCGACATTGCAACTTGCGCAAGTCAAAGCGCTTCGCCATGAGGTGCCTGACCTTAAGCGAACGTGGGAGCGATTGATCCGACAGTGGCGCGAGTTGAAGCTGCCTGATGGCGCTTTTTATCAAGTGCTGGATCGTCCGCCTACCAGTTTCTTAAAGGCGCTTCAGACAAGCAGCACTGAAGTCGGTACTTATCTCGTCGACAACGCGGACGCACCAGCGCAGGTACGCGACTTCTATCTAGCCGCGCTCCACCTGTTGCGCCGCGCAGAGTCCTTTGACGAGAACAGCGTGTTTGACGTCAGCCGCAGTACGATGCGCAATTCAAACAGTGATACCGAACTCGTACTGCGTAATGTCGTGCCCGCGCCGTATGTGGGCCCACGACTCGCAGCTGCGGAGAGTGTTGTGTTGTTTTCGGCGACGTTGACGCCAGTGGACTTTTACCGGGGCATGCTGGGTGTGCCAGACGATGCCACGGTCTTGCAGGTGCCCTCGCCATTCGCGAGCGATCAACTGAAAATCAGCGTTGCCCGTCATATCTCGACGCGATATCGTGACCGGCGCTCATCGCTGCGCGCCATCACCCGGCTGATTGCCGAACAGCAGTCGCAATGCCCTGGTAACTATTTGGCTTTCTTCAGTAGTTTCGCCTACCTCGAGCTCGCTGCAAACGACTTGTCTGATTGCTTCCCCCAGCTGGTGCAATGGCGACAAACCCGAGACATGAGTGAAGCCGCACGCGAGCAGTTTTTGGCGTCGTTTGTCGAGGGGGGAGAAGGGGTTGGTTTTGCGGTTTTAGGCGGTGCGTTCGCTGAAGGTGTTGATTTGCCAGGCACGAAACTCATCGGCGCATTCATTGCCACGCTGGGACTGCCGCCAACGGATCCGATCAATGAAACCTACCGCGAAGTGATTGACCGTAAATTCGGT
>JBBRVM010000386.1:0-4280 GCA_038246865.1 Burkholderiales bacterium | reverse complement strand
CGGTGCGCGGCGTGGGCTACACGATGCCACGCGCAGATAAAGTCGCCAGATAGTGATCAGGCCAGCTCCGTCATTGCAGACGCGGGTCATCGTGCTGGTTCTCACCGCGGTTGCCGCGATGTGGATTGTGGCGAGCGTCGTAACCTGGTTTGACGCAAAACATCAACTTGATGAACTGCTGGATGGTCATCTCGCCCAGGCAGCGACGCTGCTGGTCGCGCAGTCCGCTCTGGACGAAAACGAGCATTCGTTCCCGGAACCTGAAAGAAAGCACAAGTATTCATCGCGTGTGGCCTTCCAGATGTGGCACGAAGGCAAACTGCGCTGGCGTTCGGGTAACGCCCCGTTGCAACCAATGACATCAAAGGGGAGTGGATTCGACACGGCGTCCATTGACGGTGAAACATGGCGCGTATTTGCCACGCACGGTGCAGAAGCCGATGTCAACCTGTTTGTTGGCGAACGGATTGACGCCCGCAATGACATTCTTTACGCCGTGCTTCGCAGCATTCTGATGCCGCTCGCAATCGGCCTCCCGCTACTTTGGGGAGCCGCCTGGTGGGCGGTGCGATCCGGCCTCGCGCCAATCCGATCTCTGGAGCGCTTGCTGCGTAAGCGAGGGCCGGATTCGGTGGGTCCGGTCGACCTTGCGAATTCACCGCGCGAGATTGACGCGCTTGTGACAGCACTTAACAGTCTGTTTGCGCGTATCTCGGCACTGCTCGAGAACGAGCGCCGATTCACCCAGGACGCGGCGCACGAGTTGCGCACCCCGATCGCGGCGATTCGGACACAGGCTCAAGTCGCGTTGGGTGCGATCGACGACGCTGATCGCCGTCACGCATTGCACAACACGGTGGCGGGATGCGATCGCGCTTCGCATCTCGTAGACCAATTACTCACACTGGCACGGCTGGAGTCGCAATCGCATACGACTGCAACCGCTACAACGAGTGCACGTTTCGACCTCGGTGCTGTGACACGACGTGTCATTGCTGACCTGGCGCCAGTGGCAGCGGCAAAGCAGCAGGTGTTATCACTCGAAGCGCCGGCGGAGTGCCTGGTTTCGGGCGACCCAGCGTTGATTGCGGTGCTCGTCCGCAACCTCGTGGACAACGCTGTCCGATACAGTCCGGCCCACGCTCGCGTAAGCGTCACTCTCACGAATGAGCGACCGCCCAAACTCACGGTTGAAGACAGCGGCCACGGGCTCTCAGCGGAAGTCAACAGCCGGCTGGGCGAAAGGTTTTTCCGGGTTCTCGGCAGTGGAGAGGATGGCAGCGGGCTTGGCTGGTCGATTGTCCGCCGCATCGCCCGCGTGTTTGACCTCGCGATTGATATCGACTCCTCAGCACAGCTTGGTGGGCTGGCAGTCACGATTTCCTGGCCAGAGACAGCGTTCTAGTCGGGCCGGCACGTCGCGGGGCGCACCCGCGTTCACGCCCTCGGCTCTGACGTGGCTTGCGTCAGCAGATTGCGCCTGGCCCTTTAACCTTTGCCTACGATTTAACAAAGACAAAGTTTCCCTTTGGATCTTTCCTGAAGTCAATTGCATCTACCAGATGCGGATCCGCGTCATCAACACCTTGGCTCACATAGTCGATGTGAAAAGCCTGAATAAGCCGAAATTGCTGTTTTGAAGTGATCACTTTGCTCATCGCGAGCGCGATCTCTACCGCTTCTGCCCCTCTCTCGGGATGACTGGCAAGTTTGCTGTTGAAGATCGTCACGACCAGTTGGTACGCACCTCCCAGCAGATGCACAGAGCCGCTTTGGTAACCGGTCACCTTCAGCACCTCTGCCGTAACCTGTGGCAATGAGGCCGCCATTTCATTGGTGATTTGAGTCCGCAGGATGGGCGCAACCTGAGCCTGACACAGTGGTGCGGAAATCGCGACTGAAAGGGCTACGAACACCGCCTTTGCAATGTTTAATTTTTTGCGAGTGTGAGTGTGATGCATGCAGAATGTTCCTTGGTGTAGTGAATGTTTCCGCAGCGCTGAACAGTATTTAACAGCGCAACGAGGGCGCGCAAACGGTCATGTTTGCCCGTTGAAGACTCAGAGAAAGTTCAGAAAAGCTCCTTGTGCGGGCATGTGCAACCCGACACGTAATGTGAAAAAGAAGTTAACCCCGTACTGATTGTGAGCAACCCCTGAGGCTAGTCGCGCTCGCGGCGTTTGTCTCTGCCCTTACCTTCGGGTTCTCCGTCAGCGCTTCGGTGACATTTCACGCAATTTTCAAAATCGGAGATGCCTTCTTTAACGTGCTTTCTGCGAATATTGTCCGGCGTGTGTTCGTGGCATCCGTAGCAGGTGTAGCGTTTGTAGTCGCTGTTGACATGGCAGGTGATACAGGTGGTGTTGTGATCACGATCCAGCGCAAAATACTTGTTGTGATCAAACGTCGCAGGCTTCCATGCTTTGGTGCCGTGGCAGCTAAGGCAATTGCCCTGAATCTGTTGATGAAGCACATCGGTCGGCGGTTTATGGCAACCCTCACATTTCGCCAGCGTGTCTTTCGCGAGCAGTGCGTGATCAAATCCGGCTGGCTTCCAGTGTTCCGCTTTGTGACACTGGTTACATCCCACGGTCAGATCGCGATGAATCGCGTTGGTGGGCGCAACGTGACAGCTCGCACACTTGTCGCGCACGTCTGTCCGCAACAGCGAATGCGAAAACGGCTTGCGCTCTCCCCGCGTCAGTTTCGGTTGCGCATGGTCGCTATGGCAGGCCATGCAGTTCGTTTCAGTCAGCGACTGATGGAAAGACGCCTTGATCGACGGTTTCGCAAGCGTCACACCCTTGGTCGTGCGCAGTCCGATGTCCGGCAGCGCATGACAGGTGATGCAACGACTGGACGATGCACCGAGCAGTGGTGCGTGGCAGGCAAAACAGTCAGTCGCCAGCGCGCTGTGCCCTGGTACCAACGCGCCAGGACTCACCATCAGATGCGGAAACATAAAAACCAGTGCCGTGAGCCCCACCAGATTTGCCGCGATAATCGCGAGAATCCAGCTGCGCTTCACTTCCAGCCCCAAAACAGAAAGATGCTGATGATGTGAGCGAGGGCGAGCACCGCGAATGCAAGCGTGATGGGATAGTGAACAACACGCCATTGTTTAACTACGTCAAACGTCAGGCTGTCCCAGTGCAGTTGCTCGTTTAGCGCTGCCGTCGAGCCTCCCTGTGCGCGCATCTGCTCTCGCGATGCCTCCATTCGGCGACGCGCGCGTTCGAGCAAATACTTTCCGGTCAGACCGCTACCGACGTTGATGAGCATCGCCCACACTGCGAGCCAGCCAAGAATGGCGTTGAAGTGAATGCCGGCATGCACCAGTATCAGCAAAGAACCGGCCCAAGCCATTCGCTCATGCCAACGTAGCAGCGTCACAGGCTGACCGCGTTTGATCATTTTCCGCTTGCGCAGCGAGTACCCGAATGATCCCAATATCAACAGTGAGCCGGGAATTCCAAGATAGCGACCGATCCACACGATGTTGAAGTAGTGCAAGAGTGCATCGAACAGAAGTGCGACGGCCGCGAGCGCTGCGAGCGACAGATAGAACGGCACCACTTCACGACTGAGGAGATGTGCTTTTAAACTCATCATGCCTCCAGCACGATTGCCGATCGCGGGGTGCCAACACACAACAGGCAATGCCCGGGCGCGACGTCGTAGTCCGGCTTGTTCGCGTACGCGACGCTGCCTGATACCAGCCTCGTCTCGCAGCTACCGCATCCGCCCGAGCGGCACCCAGAATCGACCGCCACACCATTGCGCTCGGCAAAGTCCAGCAGCGATTTGTCCATTCCGTCCCACACCAGGGTGCGGCCACTGGTCAGAAACTGGATATCAAGCGAAGCCTCGGGCCGGGCTTGTGCCGTCACCTCCGAAACCAGTGCAGTGCGCACAGTCGCAGGGCCAAACGCTTCAAAGTGGACATCACTCGCGGGCACGCCCCAATCGATGATGGCAGGCACCAGACTCTCCATCATCGCCGGTGGGCCGCACACGTAGAACTCGTGGCGTCCATGCGGCAACGTCCGCCGCAAAAGATCGACGTCGATATAGCCCGTGTGCAGATAGTCTCGACCGATCACATCATCCGCAGCTGGTGAGCTGTACACGGCATGCAAATGAAAATGCGGATTCGACGCTGCCAATTGTTGAAGCACGGACTTGAACGCATGCTCCGCGCTGTGACGAGCACCGTAATAGAGGTGAATTTCCCGCTCAGGCTGCGCACCGACACAGCTTCGCAGCATGCTCATCATCGG
>JBBRVM010000385.1:0-4281 GCA_038246865.1 Burkholderiales bacterium | reverse complement strand
TCCCTACGCTGCTATCGGTTGCGACCACAACGACATCGCCGACAAGTGTGATTTCTGCGCACACCGCACGGAAGTCGGCATGGAGCCCGCCTGCGTCGAGACCTGCCCCGCCGAGGTGTTTCACTTCGGTGACGCCAACCATCCCGAGTCGCCCTATTCCCTGTTCATGAAGAAATATGGCAAAGACACCAACGTATTGAAGCCCGAAGAAAAGACCAAACCGTCGGTCACCTATCGCGGTCATGCCAAGGAAATGGAGAAGAAAATTCCGAAGGGAAAACTTCACGATCCCTACTCTTACGAAATTGAAACGTGGACGTCTTTGGAATCACAATTTCCACCGCCGAAGCGCGTCATGTGGGCCAAAGTCGTGCGAACCGCTGACGGTAGTTTCGCTAGTGACAAACCGGAGGCGCAAGCATGAGCCTCGACAAATTCAAGCGCCCGAAAATCGTCGTAACGCCGCCTGTTCCGCCGCAATCGGCATCACGCCGTCAGGTCATGAAACAGGGGCTCGCGGCGCTCGCCACGCTGGCCGTCGGTGAAATTATTTTGCTAACGCCAGGTGTGGCCGATGCCGCTACGCAAGTATGCCGAGTCACGCGCAAAGAACTGATCGGCCAACGCGCGGCAGCACGTCGCATCAGCGGCGACGGTCGCCGAAAAAACTATTACACCAAAGCCAAAATCATCAAAAGCGTATGCCTCAACTGCTCCACGGTGTGCGGCATTCAGGCCTACGTGATTGACGGCAAACTGGTTAAAGTCGGCGGCAATCCGGAAGACCCGAACAACGGAAAGAGCCTCTGCGCCAAAGGCCAGTCGGGCCCTACGATCAACACCTACGCCGAGCGAATACTGTTCCCGCTCAGGCGCGTCGGCGCACGCGGCGAAGGAAAGTGGAAACGCATCACCTGGGACGAGGCGTACGACGAAATCGCGAAGCGTATGCGAAAAGCCATCGACGAAGGTAAGCCCGAAGAAATCGCCATTCAGATAGGCCGGTCCCGCATCGCCGAAGAGATGACGCGATTTCTGAACGCCATCGGCTCGCCGTCCCTCTTCAACCACCGCGCGCTCTGCTCATCGAACAAGCGCGCCGCGAACTACGTGAGCCTCGGCGAGACGGATTGGGAAACCGGAGACTTCGCCAACAGCAAGTACATCCTGAACGTCGGGTCGAATTTTTACGAAGCGCATCAAGGCGCGATTCACGTCGCCAAACGCATTATCCGCGGTCGCTTCGACAACGGCGCAAAACTCGTCACCGTCGACGTGCGTTGCAGCAATACGGCGGGCCGCTCGGACGAATGGCTGTGCAACAACCCGGGCTCCGAGGGCGCGCTGGTTCTCGGCATGGCCAACGCCATCATGATGGCTAACAAACACAACGCGAAATGGCTCGATACCTGGAGCAATATCAACGCAGCCGACCTGAAAACGTGGATCACGAAATACACACCGGAATGGGCCGAAGGCGTGACCGGGATTGCGGCAAAAGACATCCGCCGAATTGGGCTTGAATTCGCCGCCGCAGCGCCCGCCGCCGTGGCCTTCACCAATCGCGGATCGCTCGCGCATTACAACGGATTTAACAATGATCGAGCAGTGATTTTGCTCAACGCCATCGTCGGATCAATTGGCACAGTCGGCGGCTATTGCTACGGCGAAGAGCCGACGCGCGTGCCGCCACGCGTGTTCCCGAACCCGCTGCCTATCCCCCCCGCACCGAAAGCCAAGAGCGCGATAGAGAACCCCGAAGAATGGCCACTCGCCAACAAGTGGCAACGCATGAAAGTTGGGCAAATTGTCTACAGTGGTCTGAAGGAAGGTCGCGGCAAAGTGCAGGTGTATTTGAGCTACACCGTCGCCGCGCCGCAGACCTGGCCCGAGGGTCGCAGCCTCACGGTTGACGTGCTCAAGGACGAAAGACTGGTGCCGTTTCACGCCTGCAGCGACATCGTGTATTCCGAGCAGGCGCACTACGCCGACATGATCCTGCCGGACGCTACCTACATGGAGCGCTGGGGCTTCGACACGCGAAACAATATGGAGCTGCGCGACTACGTCACCATGCGTCAGCCGGTCATTCCGCCACCCGGCGAATGCGTGAGCTTCGTCGACGTAATGATTCAACTTGGCAAACGAATCAGCCCCGAAACCGCAAAATATTTCGCATTCAAAGACCACGAAGAGTGGATGAAGCTGCGCTGCGCTGGACTCACGGCACGCGTCGGCGAAGACGGCTTTGAATACATGAAGAAGCATGGTGTCTGGCAAGACATGTCCAAGCCGAAGTATTACGCTTTGTACGGCTGGGAACTCTCCGCCGCCCAGATGAAAGACGCGCGCGTTGACGAAAAAACGGGGGATATTTTCAAGGCAAACGCAGCTGGCAAAGACGCCAAAATCGGTCTCATGGTCGACGGCAAACCAAGACGCGGATTCGTAACGCCATCACGCAAATTCTCGGTCTATCACGAGGACATCGAAGCCGCTGCGAAGGACCGTAAATTCGATGAAGATGGCGGCAAGGGCATGCCGGAGTACTTCCCCGTGCCAAGTATCGCGAAGATGAAGCCAGAGCACTTGCACCTCGTCACCTTTAAGTGGAACGTTCACACCCAGGGCCGCACGCAATCGCAGAAATTCCTGTCTGAAATCGTGCACCACAACCCGATGTGGATCAACGCTAAAACAGCAGGCGAACGCAAGCTCAAAACCGGTGACTGGGTAGAGATCACCACCTACCGCCCGTACGGTCACGCGATGGGACCGGGAGCTGGCGAAGTCTTAGGCCGTGCTGTCATCCCCGTATGGGTCACAGAGGGCATTCACCAGCGCGTGCTAGCCGTCTCAAACACGCTAGGAAACCTCTTCCACGGCCGCGCCGCCACGGCCACCAACGGCGCAAGGCAAGACCTGCCCGCCTGGAACGACAGCTTGGTTGCAGAAGATCAGGATCTCTCCGAAGACATCTGGTGGGACCCACGACGAGGCGGCACAGGATCCGGCTACAACATCAACGCCATCCTGCCAATTCAGCCTGCGCCGCTGGTGGGCATGCAGGGGTGGTATGACACGGTTTGTACGATTCGGAAGGTTTAGACGAAGACTGGTGCCGGTTTTTTTGTTCGTCACTCCCGCGAAGGCGGGAATGCAGAAAGAAGAGCGGGACGACGAGGCCCCTGGACTGGCGTCTCCTGATCATTTCGCGCCTTGCGGCGACACGTTGGCGCGGCAACCTCCAATGGCTGACTGATCCGGGAAATTTCATTCGTAACGCGAAGTTGCGTCCCTTAGATGAACTGCTTGAGGAAGCCAACCCGGTACCGATGCTTCATCGGTTCGCTGTCAAAGCCAACGTTACCGGCCACGCTGATGAGCGCGTAGTGCTCCCGCGAGTCAGCTACACGCGGCATGCGACCGATTGGGTGATCTCGGTCGCGGACACATCGGATGACCTTTTGTTGGCCACCTGAATCAGGCGGTCAAACTATCCGCGCCCTGCCAACGAACTCGCAATCGAATAAAGCACCACCGCCCCTGCAGTCGCCACGTTGAGTGACTCAACCCCCGCAGCCATCGGAATCCGTAGTCCACCCGTAAGCGCAGGCATGATGGCAGCGGACAGGCCATGCCCTTCGTTCGAAAGAACGAGCACGTTGTTATTGACAAACTTCGTAACAAACAGAGAGACCGTTTTCACCGAGCCAATGTCGCGCGGAAGAGTAGCCCAGCGGCTACCTTTGAACTCGGCGAGCGCGACGAGCAGGTCTACGCCTTCAATCACCTGCGTGTGAAAGTGCGCGCCTTGCGCAGCCCTTAGCGTCTTCACGCTCCACGCGAACGCGCAGCCGGGTGATAGCCACACCTGCTGCACACCCGCTGCGGCGGCGGTGCGGATCAGCGTGCCTACGTTGCCGGGATCCTGCACTTCGTCTAGCGCCAGGACGAAACCGGTCGTCGCCAGTGTTGGGTTTGCTGGAACCGATGCGATGGCCAACACACCGGATGGGCTGACCAGCGTGGATAGCGAATCAAAGAGAGCTGGCGCGACGCGTACCGCTTCGCGAGAATTGGCGACGAGCGCTTGTTGCGATGGAGATAGCCCTGCTGAGGCTCCGTCCTCACGAATGGCGATCAGTTCGAGTTTGCCGATTCGCTCGACGTAGCTCTGCGCCAGATGCTCGCCTTCGAGCAGGCACATGCCGTCGCGTTTGCGAGTCGGCGCTGAACGCGAGAGTGCGGCGAAGCGCTTGACAAGCGGATTGTCGCGGG
>JBBRVM010000384.1:0-4289 GCA_038246865.1 Burkholderiales bacterium | reverse complement strand
TGATGGTCGGGTTCGCCTGCAATGGCTCCAGCACGCCGCCGATGCCGACGCCCCCAGACAAGTGAACGTTCTTGCCGATCTGTGCGCAGGAGCCGACGGTGGCCCAGGTGTCGACCATCGTTCCTTCGTCGACGTAGGCACCGATGTTTACAAACGACGGCATCAGGATCACGTTTTTCGCGAGGTAGCTGCCACGACGTGCCACGGCGGGCGGAACTACGCGAACGCCCGTCGCTGCGATTTGCTCGGCGGTTAAATGTGCAAATTTCGTTTGCACTTTGTCGTAAAAAGCCAAGTCACCGGCTTTGACAATCGCGTTGTCCTGCAGGCGGAACGAGAGCAGCACGGCCTTCTTGAGCCACTGATGGGTGACCCACTCGCCATTGATTTTTTCGGCAACGCGTTTGCGACCGTTGTTCAGGTCGGAGATGACGGAATCAACAGCATCGGCGATTTCTTTGGGCGGATTGGCAGGAGACAGGGTTGCGCGGTCTTCCCACGCGGCGTCGATGATATTGTGCAGGGCTTCAGACATACTTTTTCTTCTCTAATTACGCGGCAACAGGCATTTGCACCGTGCTGCTCAAAAAATTGCAGAGACGGGTGACCGCCTCAAGACATTCGTCAAATTCGGATACGAGGGCGATTCGGATGTAGCCGCGACCCGGATTCACGCCGTCGGCGGCGACGCGCGACAGATACGAGCCAGGAATCACGGTGATCGCGGTCGCTTCATAAAGCTCTCGGGTGAAGCGCTCGTCATCGTGGTTGAACGCGGCTGGGATTGGCACCCACCAGTAGAACGCGGCTTCCGGCATCGTGACCGCCAAGTGCTTCGCCAGCATGGGTGTTAGCTCGCGAAACTTTTTCGCGTATTCGGCACGGTTGGCCACAACGTGCACTTCATCGTTCCACGCAACAATGCTTGCAGCGGTGACGGGACCAGCCATCGCAGAGCCGTTGAACGAACGCAGATGCAGAAATTTCGCAATCAACTCAGCATCGCCTGCCACGAAGCCTGAGCGCAGCCCCGGACTGTTCGAGCGCTTCGAAAGGCTCCCCATCGCAACGAGGCGCGGGAAATCGGGACGGCCCATTTCTGCTGCGACTTGTAGCGCGCCGACGGGTGGTTTACCCTCTTCAAAGTAAATCTCGCTATAGCACTCGTCGGCGAGCACGACGAAACCGTAACGATCACTCTGCTCGAACAACCATTGCCAGCGAGCGCGAGCTGTGACGGCTCCGGTTGGATTGTCTGGCGAGCAAACCATCACGAGCTGCACGGTTTTCCAAACGCTCTCGGGGATGGCGTCCCATGCGTATTCACCCGTTTTGGTGTCGAAATTAACGAAGTACGGCTTCGCGCCACACAACAGCGCCGCGCCTTCATAGACCATGTAGAACGGATTCGGTACCAGCACGGTCGGCTGCGCTGCGCGCGGGTCGATCACGGTTTGAGTGAACGAGTAAAGGGCCTCTTTGCTGCCGAGCACCGGCAGCAACTGCGTTTCGGGATCGAGCGCGGGCAGCGCGTAGCGACGCTTGAGCCAATCCGCTATGGTTCGCCGCAACACAGGCGAGCCTTTGGTCGGCGGATAAAGCGCCAGGCCCTCGGTGTTTTGCCCGATGGCATCACGAATGAATTGCGGTGTCGGATGCTTCGGCTCGCCAATCGACAGATTGATCGGTTTCAGCCCAGCGGGTGGCGCAAGCGGCTGCAGCAGGCGTGCAAGTCGCGTGAATGTAAATTCGTTGAGATCGGTGAGATAGGGATTCAAGGCAAAATCGACGCTCTGACTCGACAAAACCATGAGTAAAGCGTCGCTACGTGAAGCAAGGAACAACCTCAAATTATAGGCTGGAGCAGGGCGCCACGGCGCTCGCCGCGACCGTTTCCGCTGGGCTGTTCGGCTGGGCGTGCGCGCTTGCGGTTGGGCTTTGGGGCGACGCGCAAACGGCTAAGTTGCCCGCCTGGCGACCGTTTGCTTTGCAGGTTCCGACGCTTGATCGTGCCGCCTCCGCCGCTGAAGCTGTTACGGTGGGGGCGATGAAACTGGCGGGCGTTGCCGGTGATCGTGCCTACTTCGTGGGGGCCGGCAATGTTGCGACTCGCGGCCTGTCGCTCGCGGTTGGCGAATCGCTGCCGTCGGGCGAAAAGATTATGCGCATTGATCGGGACGCGGTGGTTCTGGCCTCGGGCGGCACCGAGAATCGCGTTACCGTGCTGGTTCCGCGCGTTGATGCGACGAAAAAATTGGTTTTGCCGGTCGCTGTCGCTTGTCGCTTGAGTGGAGCTGATCGCGCCAACGCGATTTTTATGGCCGACAGCATGGTCAAGGCACTTATGGCGGAAAAGGCCACTTTTGCTCGAATGTTTGAGCCGCTGCCGGGCGCGTCCGGTGGCATTCGGGCGAAGGGCACGGGTGGCACGACCGCTATGTTTGCTATCGCCGATGGCGATGTGCTGATGCGCGCAGACGGCAATTTGATCCGATCGTCGGAAGCTATCGTTTCTGAGCTGTTGGCGCGGCTTTCGGTGGGAGCCTCAGTGGTAGTCGAGGGCGAAAGCAAAGGTGCGCCGCGCCGTTGGGTCTATGCTCCTTCGTCATGCGCCGTGGCACCTCAGGCGAGCGAACCCGCCAGCTCCAAAAGCTCCAGCAAAGCCAGCGGCTGATCAATCTCATGCGCCGCGCCCCAGGCGCGGGCGTGGTCGAGATCGGGTACGTAGCCGTACGCCGCGAGCACCGAGGTCATGCCCGCTGCCAGGCCGGCCTTAACGTCGCTTTCGCCATCGCCGACAAACCAGCAATGATTGGGGTCAATCTGAATGCTGTTCGCGGCGTGCAGCGCTGGCGCGGGATGGGGCTTCGGCGTCGCCGTGGTGTCGCCACAGACGACGGTCGCGGGCATGAACGCGCGATCACGCAGCAGTTCGTGAATCATCGGTTCAGCCAGCCGCGAATGCTTGTTGGTGACGATGCCCCAGGTGATTTTTTGTCGCTCAAGCGCGATTAAAAGCTCCATCACGCCAGGGAAGAGGTGGCTTTTTTGCAGTTTCCGCTCGTCGTAAATCGCCAGAAAACGCTGGCGATTGGGCTCATAGTCAGCGTCGCCCGGCGACAGATCAAGCGCCTGCTTCAACAGGCTGCGCGCGCCGTACGTGGCATACGGCCGCAGGACGGTGTAGGGCATCAGCGGAAGCCCCAGCTCACCCCGCAAATCGTTGGCAGCGCCCGCGAGATCGGGCGCACTGTCAACCAGCGTGCCATCGAAATCAAAGAGGACGGCGCGAGGTTTTGAAAGTACAGCTTTTTGCATTTTGTGAGGTATGAATTGGGGCTAGAGCGATAAACGCGCTTAAGTCGAGTTTCAATCAATTTCGCGTTTAGCCCCGGTTCGGCGGCGATTATAGCGAAAAGCTACTACCCGGAAAATATTAAACACGGCGGCCAACGACCCATGCAAAGCTCGATTGCAAATGGCGTAGCGCCCAAACATTACTCCATGACGCTGCTTTGAGCGCTGCGTCGTCCAGCGGCATCCACTCAAACGCGACGTGTTCACGCGGCGCAAGGCGTGGCGCGACCGGAGTTGGAAGGCAGACCGCGAAACAGCGCTCTTCGTTATGCGTCGCGCCCGGCGGATAGCGATGACGCCAGCGCGGATAGATACAAAATACGCTACGGTACTGGACGTCAATCACGCCGCCATAGTCCGCGGCATCAAACCCGTTTTCTTCCAGCAGTTCACGCTGCGCCGTTTCCGCCCATGATTCGCCATCCTCTTGCGAGCCGGTGACCGACTGCCAAAATCCCGGGAAATCGGCGCGCTCAATGAGCAGCACTTCACGCGAAGGCGTAAAGGCGATGACCAGCACGGAGCGGGGGATTTTGAGCGGTTTGGCGACTGGCGATTCGGCGCTCAAGCGAGTACCACGTGAAACGGTTTGTCATGCTCGCTCCACCAGATACAGGCTTCGCCGAAAATATCAGTGAGCGTATTCCAGTCGCCGCCGAAGCGCTTGGCGGCTACCGCCGCGTCGAGGACAACGATGGTGTAGCTCGCCCGTTTGGCCCAGGCGTCATCCATCAGACAATCGGCCAAAGCGTCCCAGTTGTGACCGAAATGTTTCGGTAATTTAAGGCTTGTCGCCAGCGCTTCGAGCAAGCCTTTTTTCGACCGAATGCCTTTCAAATCGAGCGTCAGGACCGTGTCGGATCGCAGATCGTGAACTGAATTTTTAATGAGTGGCTCGCGCTGCCTAACGTTGAATTCATTTGAAGGATTGG
>JBBRVM010000383.1:0-4289 GCA_038246865.1 Burkholderiales bacterium | reverse complement strand
TGATGAAACATCCTGCGGTTCAGCAGAGCAAAACCCCGATTCAGCACACCCTACAAACACTCCGATACAAGCTCTTCGCGAAGCCCGCATTCATCACCACCGAGGGTCGCAAACCGATCCTCCATTTGGCCATCGCGATGCAGCAGCGCGCGTGGATTCAAGGTCTGTGGGACAACGCAAAAACCTTCGATCTACCCGCCCAATTCAAGCCACTTTACTCGCCTTGAATATCTCTAATGGAAAATCTCGGTTAATCAGTAGTCGACTATTTGATTTTTAGCGTTCTAGCCCTTGTTTGGCCGTTGATTCGTACAAATGCTGCCATCAGCCGATAGTCATCGCCTTCTCCCAAACCCCAGCCTTCATCACGCCCAGAACGTTTCTCTCCGGCTCGCCCATCAGCAAAATATCCAGCGTCGGATCGCCGTCGACGACCACCAGATCAGCATGCGCACCCGGCGCAATCACGCCCAGTTTCCCTTCCTGATTGAGCAACTTCGCCGCCACGCTGGTCGCGCTTTGCAGAATTTCTACTGGCGTCTGCACCGACGAGCGCAGCTTCCACTCAATCGCCTGTTGCGGATGCATGGTGCCCAGCAAATCCGTACCAAACGCAATCGGAATTCCCATAGATTTTGCAATCGCGATGGCGCGCGTGCCCGCGTCTTTCACCCGATCCAGCTTGCCGAGCATTTCATCGCTCCACGCGAGGCGTTTGCCCTCTTCGCCGAGCACCGCGTAGGTCGCCAGCGTCGGCACCAGAAACGCTCCGTGCGACTTCATGACTTTCGCTGTCTGCTCATCCAGCAAATTGCCGTGCTCGATCGAGCGCACACCGCATTGCACAGCGCGCGTGATGGCGCGTGGCGAATAGGCGTGCGCCATCACATAGGTGTTGGCGGCCGTGGCCTCTTCGCACGCCGCGGTGATTTCTTCGAGCGAATACTGCGTCCCATCAATCGGATCCGTCGGGCTCGCGACACCGCCGCCCGCCATGATCTTGATCTGGTTGGCACCGTTGCGCAGTTGCTCGCGTACCGCGCGGCGCACTTCGGGCACGCCATCGGCCAGCGCTGGAAAAAGACCCAAACCGGCACAAGCGCAGATAAATTCCTTCACGCCGCGCGGACGAATGTCAGCGTGCCCGCCCGTCTGCGATAACGGGCGACCCGCGATGAACAGCCTTGGCCCGCGCAGATAGCCACGCTCCACCGCGAGTTGCACGCCGTAATCCGCCCCCGCAGCGTCGCGCACGGTGGTGAACCCGCGCATCAGCATGCCTTCCAGCACATGCCTGGCCTGCGCGGTAATCAGCGACGGCGGCTGCATCGAGAGCTGCCAGACGTCGTGATGAACCGCCATCACATGTACGTGGCAATCGATCAAACCGGGCAAAACGATACGCCCTTTGAGATCAATGCTGTCGGTGAGATCGGTCGAAACTTCACCAATCGTGACCGAGATGATGCCCCCGTCGACGATAACGATGGTGCCGGAGGGCAAAACGACGCCCGTGACGCTGTCGAACACGCGTGCGTTGCGCAAAACCTGTCGTGTCATGTTCGATCACCCCGTCGCTTTCAGAAAAAAAGTGTCGCTGCGTGGCCATAAATCCATGCGGGCAGCCTAGTCGCCTGCAAAAATCTCTTACGTCAAGCGCAGCAAAAAGATAAAAAGACGTAAACGCAAGAGAAACCATGCCAAAAGTCACTCAAGATTTGTTCGAGCGCGCCGCCAGTGGCGACACCGACGCCATGAGCTCGCTCTATGCCGAACTGTATCCCGAAATCAAACGGGTGGCACGGTCGCGTCTCGCCCAGGTCGGCGGCGTTACCGGGCTCAACGCGACGGCGCTGGTACACGAAGGCTTCATGCGCATGGCCGAGCGCGAGGGTTTGCAGGGCAATACACGCGTGCAATTTTTCGCTTATGTGGGCAAAGTGTTGCGCTCGATTGTGATTGATTTTGTGCGTGCCCGCGATGCCGAGAAACGCGGCGGCGGAGCGACGTTGTTGACCATGTCTCACGCTGAATCTTCGGCCGACGACCTGATGTCGGCGGTCGACGTCATCGCGCTGGATCGTGCGCTGGAGCGGCTCAAAGCGGTGGACGTTGGCATGTATCACACCGCCGAGTTGCATTTTTTCTGCGGCATGACGATTGTTGAAACCGCCGAAACGCGCGAGATTTCGACGCGAACGGTGAACCGCGAAATCACCAAAGCTCGGGCATTGCTGGCGGAATGGCTGGACGTGTCGCCCGCTTGATTCAGATTTTCCTGATCGCGCTGGCTGACGCACAAATTCAATCAATCTCGTCTGTACCAGGGGCACCTCTAAAAATTCGTTTATGGGGAGCCAGGAGCCCGGAGCGCAGCAACTGCGATGTACGCCCTGGTACATGAGGTTTGCGAGCACCGCGCGACAACGCAATGCGCCCCACAAACGAATTTTTAGAGGTGCCCTCAGGGCGATGACTCCCGCCGATCCCCCTTCTTCGCCCTCTGTACCGCCCGCAGCGAAGCCTGACGATTCAGCCTTTGATGCGACGTTCTGGAAGGCGGTCAACGCAGCGTTTGATGAGGCGCTGGAGTGCGACGAAATCGCCCGTCCCGCCTTCGTCAAATCATTGCATGACCGCGATCCACGGGTTGCGCAGGAAGTGCGGAAGCTCCTGGGTCGCGCCCACGCGCAAACGCTGGCAACCAGCTTTGTACGCCACCCGCCGGTCAGTGCGGTTGCCAACACCAGCACCGGGCTCACCACACAGCTCGCCCCGGTGTTGGGTGACGGTGCTGAGCGCGGCTTCGATCACCTTCTCCAACGCGCGCTACGGGCCGAGCGTTCACGCACTCAGGATCGCCGCCATGCGGGCGAGCTGTGCGGCGCGTGGCGGCTGGAGGAAGTCATCGGCGTCGGCGGCATGGGCGAGGTCTGGCTGGCGACCCGTGCTGACGGGCTGTATCAGGCCAAGGCCGCAGTCAAATTCCTGCGCGCCGATGGCGACACCGAGCGCTTCGAGGCGCGTTTTGCGCAGGAACGCGCACTGCTGGCGCGGCTCAATCACCCCGGCATCGCACGGCTCATCGACGCCGGGCGGTTGTTTGGGCAACCGTTCCTGGTGCTCGAATATGTCGACGGTCAGCCGCTATTAAATTACGTCGCCGAACACGCGAGCACAGTCGAAGCCCGAATTGAACTGATTCGCGAAATCGGCGAAGCTGTGTCGTACGCACATTCGCAACTCGTCGTTCATCGCGATCTGAAGCCTTCCAACGTGCTCGTCACGCCGGGCGGTCATGCCAAGCTCCTTGACTTTGGCGTCGCCGGTTTGCTCGATGAGAGCGAGAAGGACGAAGCCACCACGTCCGAGGCGACCAAAATGGGCGGTCGCGGCCTGACCGTGGAATACGCGGCCCCCGAGCAAATCAGTGGCGAAGCGACGGGGGTAGCCAGCGACATCTATTCGCTCGGCAGCCTTGCCTATCACCTGCTCTCCGGTCGTCGTGCTCACCTGCCAGAAAAATCGGGCCGCGCGGCGCTGGAATACGCGGTCCTGCACATGACTCCGGAGCGCGTGTCGCACGCCGCGTCGCATCATGATCACGCGACGGTCAAGGACAACATTCCCGCGCCGAGCAACGCCGAGCGGCTGGAGGGCGACGTCGACGCCATCATCGCCCGCGCCATCCGCATCGACCCTGCGGACCGCTACCGCACGATGGAAGCGTTGGTCGCCGATCTCACGCGCTGGATGGCGCACCGCCCGATTTCGGCGCGACGTGAGGATCGCAGCTATCGCACGCGCCTGTGGCTGCGGCGAAACTGGTTACCCGTGAGTCTTACGGCGTCGTTGTTTATCGCGCTGCTCACCGGGCTTGCGTTCTCGATGTGGCAATACGAGCGGGCACGGATTGAGGAAGCGCGCGCGGTCAAGACGGCGCATTACCTCGTGGAGTTGCTGCGCAGCGCAGATCCGGACACACACGGCGGCCAGTGGCCAACCGTGCTCACATTGATCGAACAGGCGCAAAAGGATCTCGCCAGCAAGTTTGCCGATGATCCGAGTGTTGAGCAGCAAGTGGGTGTGCATGTGGCGACGACACTGCGCCGTTTGTCGCGATTCAAGGAAGCTTTGCCGGTCGCGCGGCGTTCGGTACTGCTCAGCGAAAAACTCTACGGCGATCACGCTGAGGCAACCCGGCGCGCGAGGTTTCTGCTCGCCGACATCATGTACTGGATTGACGAAACGGCCGCTGCGTTGCCATTGGTCGAACAAGCCATTGGCAC
>JBBRVM010000382.1:0-4302 GCA_038246865.1 Burkholderiales bacterium | reverse complement strand
TGGCCCATGATGGTCACGACTGGCGGACGAACTTCAAGCTTTGCGTCAGCATCACCGACGTGATCGGTAAGTGCGGCATCAGGATCGTCGTCCTTTGCTGCAACAGCAGTGCGGCCCATTTCCTCTGCGAGGATCATTGCGGTGTCGCGATCAAGCACTTGGTTAATGGTGACCATCTGGCCCATCTTCATCATGCTCTTGATTAACTCGGCCGCTTTGACCGACATTTTGTGCGCCAGCTCGCCGACAGTAATCGTCTCAGGAATGACGATGTCTTTGAGTGTCAGATCGGGTTGCTCAATGGCCGGTCCACGAGTCTCGGCACCGCGTTTTGCGGCATGCCCTTTGCCACTGCGGCCACCAGCCTTCCAGCCGTTAGCCGCGCCAGCATCTGGCGGCCCATCGCGCGATTTCATGACCTTCTTGCGAGCGGCATCTTCCTGCCACGCTGGCGCTTTTTTGTCGCCCGGTTTGGCTGCGGCTGGTCGTGCGCCAGTCGCAAGTGCAGCTTTGTCGCCCGGTTTGGCTGCCGCACCCGGCTTTGTTGGACGATGCAGCGTGTTTTCTGTTGACTTTGGCTTCGGCGGGGCGGGCGTCATGTCGACGCGCTCGCCGATACGTGGCCCACTGCCCGGAGCTACCGCAGTCACTGCGGTCGCGGGCGCGACGACAGGTTTCGCAGCGGCTTTGACGGATGCCGCAGCCACTGGAGCTGCGGGCGGCGGAGTGGCCTGAGCGGTGGCCAATGCAGCTAGCTTTGCCGAGTCGACCTTGGCTGGTGCCACTACACGAACAACGGCCTCGCCTACAACGCCAACCGGTACTGCCTCGACGGCACCGGCCGAAGCAAGCCCATCTGGTGGCAACACTGGTGCCACTTCCGTAGTCGCTTCAACAACTTCCTTCGGCTGCTTGGATTCGTTGCGAGCAGCTTCGCGCGCCTGCTTTTCCTGCTGCTCTCTTTCTTGCAACTCGCGAAGCGTTGCGCCCCGAGCCTCTTCCGCACTGCGCGCAGCTATTTCTTCGGCTGAAAGAACAGGTTTGGCAAGTGCGGGCGCAACTTCGGGCGCTACCATTTCAGCAACTGGAGCAGGCACGGTTGTTTCCATTGCACGGGTGACGAGCACACGCTTCTTCCGCACTTCAACTTGAACCATGCGCGACTTTCCAGTCGCGTCGGCAGTGCGCAGCTCAGTAGTCGACTTGCGGGTCAACGTGATGCGTTTTCCCGCGCTTTCGTCCGCGCCGCCGTGCTGCTTGCGCAAGTAATCAAGCAGCTTGCCTTTGTCTGACGCAGACAGAGGAGCGTCTGCGGCGGCCGCTTCAACACCAGCGGATACTAGCTGCTTCAGCAGCGCGTCCGGGCTAAGGTTCAATTCGTTTGCAAAATCAGTAACAGTGGTTTTTGTGATGCTCAAGCGGCCCCCTCGTGCTACTGCTCAGCCGCGAACCAGGATTCGCGTGCACGGGCAATCAATTGTGTAGCTGCTTTGGCGTCGGCGCGGCCCATCAAATGGCGCTCCTCATCCGTCAAATCAGTAAAGTCGTTATCGAGGAGCGCGCGAGCGCGCTCTTCTGGCAGTACGCGAATGGCGCACAGCTCGTCGGAGGCTAGATCACCCAAAGCGTCACGTGTGGTGATGCCAAAGCGCGAGAGCTTCATCAGCAATTCGGTGTCAACCCCTTCAAGCGTCTTCAAATCGTCGGATGCGTTCTCGAGTACTTCTTCTTTGGCGATTTCGTCAGTTAACGCGGCATTGCGTGCGCGCGTTCGAAGCTCTTGTACCGTGTCTTCGTCAAATGCTTCAACTGCTTGCAATTCAGCTACGGGAACGTATGCAACTTCCTCAACGGTAGAGAAGCCCTCATCGACGAGAATTTGTGCGACCTCTTCGTCGACGTCCAGTTTGTCCATGAACACGTTGCGTAGTCGCACGGACTCGGCCTCGGTCTTGGTGGCCGACTGTTCTTCGCTCATCAGATTCAAATGCCAACCCGTTAGCTCTGACGCGAGGCGAACATTTTGACCGCCTTTACCAATGGCCAAAGCCAGATTGTCTTCGTTGACTACAACGTCCATCGCGTGGCGCTCTTCGTCGACAACAATGCTGGTGATTTGCGCCGGAGCCAGTGCGTTGATCACGAACTGCGCGGTGTCCTCCGCGAACAAAATGATGTCGATGCGCTCACCGGCCAATTCATTGGTGACGGAGTTAACGCGAGAGCCGCGCATGCCGATACAGGTGCCCTGTGGATCGAGGCGCGGGTCGTTTGACTTAACTGCAATCTTTGCCCGCATGCCAGGATCGCGTGCAACCGCTTTGATCTCAATTACGCCTTCTTCAATTTCTGGCACTTCCAGCTCGAACAGCGCGGACACAAACTGTGGCGCAGTACGTGACAAGATCAACTGCGGACCGCGCGCTTGACGGTCAATGCGCAGCACGTAAGCGCGCACACGATCACCAACACGGAAGTTTTCTTTCGAAATCAATTGATCGCGAGGAATGACGCCTTCGACTCGTCCGGATTCAACGATGATATTGCCGCGATCAATGCGGCGCACGGTGCCATTGATGAGCTGATCATTGCGATCCAGGAACTCTTCTAGCACTTGCTCACGCTCAGCGTCACGGACCTTTTGCAGGATGACCTGCTTCGCTGCTTGTGCGCCAATGCGGCCAAAGGGAATCGGCTCAAGCGGCTCTTCAACGTATTCGGCCATTAGCTTGCTGGTGTCGAATTCATGCGCCTCGCGAAGCATCATCTGATTGTCTGGATCAACAAACTCTTCGTCTGGAACGATGAGCCAGCGACGGAAAGATTTGTAATCGCCCGATTCACGGTCAATCTCAACTCGCGCTTCGATGCGCTCTTTGTTCAAGCGCTTCGTAGCCGACGCGAGCGCCTGCTCAAGGGCCTCAAAAATGACTTCCTTGGGAACACTCTTTTCGCGCGCCAACGCGTCTGCAAGCACCAAAATTTCGCGATTCATATATCTCTCCAGCTAATACTGTGGCACAACGCGCGCGCGCGCGACATGTGCATAAGGAATCTTGTTGACTGTACCGTCAACCTCTATCGTGATCTGATCGCCAGTGCGCCCAACCAAAACACCCGCCAATTTGCGAAGTCCCTGAAACGCGGGCTCAATCGTGAGCTTCACTGTCTCACCTGCGAACCGATCAAAATGATCTGGCTTGGTCAGAGCGCGATCCATACCGGGTGATGAAACTTCGAGGTGCTCATAAGGAATTTCGGCAGCCATTAATGCGTCTTCGATCTTGCTCGACATCGCTGAGCAATCGTCAAACCCAATCAGATCCACACCTGTGCGGCTCTCGGGGCGATCAATGAACACGCGCCACAACTCTCGCGCAGCAAAATATTCCGCTTCAATCAACTCATAACCGTTAGCGGTCAGTACGTCACTGATTAATGTTCTTGTGTTTGTCGTCACCAAAAAAAAATGGGCCGAGGCCCATTTCCATAAATACACCGGCGATGAACGCTATGCCAATTGGGCTGAAGCGATTCCCCGCACGGGGAAGTGGTGGCCAAGGGCGGAATTGAACCACCGACACGCGGATTTTCAATCCGCTGCTCTACCAACTGAGCTACTTGGCCGAATCTGCAATTCTATCAACTGCTCCGCGAAAATCGAATTCATAGCGGATAAACAAACGCCCCATCAAGAATGATGAGGCGTTAGAGTGGGGGAGTTAGTTTGACGCTGACCTACTTTCGCGAGCTATAAGGCTGACTATCATTGGCGCTGAGCCGTTTCACGGTCCTGTTCGGGATGGGAAGGGGTGGGACCAGCTAGCTATGGGCGTCAAACTAAAAGGGTTCACGTCGTAGCTGTTATGTTTTGTTGCTACGCCGTGTTGGAAGAAGTTTTTTGGGTGTTGATTGCGTTTTAGTTTTGTTCTCGTCACCTATGAACGGTGCGAGTTGTCCTGATGATCATCTGTGGATCATCAAGGTTTCGATGTGTGTGAGTTATAGGATCAAGCCTTACGAGTAATTAGTATCAGTTAGCTCAACGCATTACTGCGCTTCCACACCTGACCTATCAACGTCCTGGTCTTGAACGGCTCTTCAAGGGGGTTAAACCCCCAGGGAAATCTAATCTTCGGGCGAGTTTCACGCTTAGATGCTTTCAGCGTTTATCTCTTCCGTACATAGCTACCCTGCGATGCCTCTGGCGAGACAACAGGTACACCAGCGGTACGTCCATTCCGGTCCTCTCGTACTAGGAACAGGCCCCGTCAAATTTCCAGCGCCCACGGCAGATAGGGA
>JBBRVM010000381.1:0-4323 GCA_038246865.1 Burkholderiales bacterium | reverse complement strand
GGGCATGTCGCTGTATTTTCTGATGGGTACGATTGAGCAGTTCGGTGGCTTCACGGGGATCACCGGGATTCCGCCGGTGACGATCTTTGGTTACTCGCTGGAGAAGGAAAGCCACTTCTACTATTTCATCTGGCTCGTCGTGCTCGCGGCGCTTTGGGGCTGCGCCAATCTGCTCGACTCACGCCCCGGTCGCGCCATCCGCGCGCTGAAGCAGGGCAGTACGATGGTCGAAGCGTTCGGCGTGCATCCGGGCCGCATGAAGACGGCGGTGTTCGTGATCGCTGCGCTGCTTGCCTGCGTTTCGGGCTGGTTGTATGCGCACTTGCAGCGCTTCGTGAACCCAACGCCGTTCGGGATCAATCAGGGCATCGAATATCTGTTTATGGCAGTGGTCGGCGGCGCAGCGAGCGTGTGGGGTGCGGTGCTCGGTGCGACGGTAATTACGCTCCTGAAAACCTGGCTTCAGGACCTGCTACCAAAGATCATCGGCGAGGCGGGGCAATTCGAAATCATCGTGTTTGGCATCTTGCTGGTGATCATTCTGCAATATGCGCGGGACGGCTTGCTGCCTTACTTGCAGCGCTTTGTACCGCAGCGTGATCGCGTGTTGCCAGCGGCGGCGGATCGCCTGCAACATCGCGCAATGCCCGCTGCGAACTCACCGGTACTCGACGTGAATACGGCGCGCAAAACTTTCGGCGGACTGGTGGCTGTGAATGATGTTTCGTTCGCAGTGAGTGCGCGCGAAGTCGTGGGCTTGATCGGGCCGAATGGCGCAGGGAAAAGTACCTGCTTCAATCTGATTTCTGGCGCACTGGAGACCACCTCCGGTTCGATCAAATTCATGGGGCAAGAACTGACGGGGCAGACCGCAAGCACCATTTCGAAACTGGGTCTTGCGCGCACGTTTCAGCATGTCAAACTCGTCGCGACGATGACGGTCGTCGAGAACGTTGCGCTGGGTGCCTATCTGCGCGGCAGCAAAGGCATTCTCGCTTCCGCGCTCAAATTGAATCGCGAAGACGAAGCCGCTGCACTCGCTGAGGCCATGCGTCAGCTTGAACGCGTTGGACTTGCGGAGCACGCCCATGATGTGGCGGGCAGTTTGCCGCTGGGCAAGCAGCGTATTGTGGAAATTGCGCGCGCTCTTGCGTCTGATCCGATTTTGTTGTTGCTCGATGAGCCTGCTGCCGGTTTGCGTTTCGCAGAAAAAGAGCAGCTGGCGAAACTCATTCGCGGCCTGAAAGGTCAAGGCATGACGGTGCTGCTGGTCGAGCACGATATGGACTTTGTGATGGGCCTCGTGGATCGTCTCGTCGTGCTGAACTTTGGGCAGAAGCTTGCACAGGGATTGCCGGAGACGGTGCAGGCTAATCCTGCGGTGCGTGAAGCGTATCTTGGGGCATGACATGAGCGACGCATTGCTTGAAGTCTCCGATCTTCATGTCGCCTACGGGCAAGTTGAAGCCGTACGAGGCGTCTCGCTGTCCGTACCAACGGGAAAAATCGCGACTGTCATCGGACCCAACGGCGCCGGCAAAACCACGCTGCTCGGCGCGATCATGGGTTTGCTGCCGTCGCGCGGTCCGATTCGCTTTTCCGGTGAGCGGATTGATGGCAAAGACACCGAAGCGCTGGTGCGCCTGGGTATGTCGCTGGTGCCGGAAAAGCGCGAACTGTTTGCCGAAATGACCGTCCTTGAAAACCTTGAATTAGGTGGCTTCGCGCGACGTCGTGCGGGTGAATCTCGCGCGGCGCTAGCGAGCACTTTGGACGAGGTGTTTGCGTTATTTCCTCGTATGAAAGAGCGTCAGCCCCAGCTCGCGGGCACGCTCTCGGGCGGCGAGCGGCAGATGCTCGCGGTCGGCCGCGCGCTCATGGGCAAGCCGAAATTGCTGCTGCTCGACGAACCGAGCCTCGGCCTCGCACCGCTCATCACGCGGGACATTCTGGCGACAATCACGAAGCTGCGGGAGACCGGTTTATCGGTGCTCCTGATTGAGCAAAACGCTCGCGCAGCGCTGCAGACGGCGGACTACGGCTACGTACTGGAAACAGGCGAACTCTCGCTCGAAGGCGAGGCCGCCGATCTGCTGCACGACGAGCGGGTGATTGCGACTTATCTGGGCAAGCGCTAAGCGATGACGCTCTGTATCGGCTTCTCCTGCGAATCGTGAGGCCAGCCGCTCAGCGCATCAGAGGTGAACTCATGACTTCATCTGCATGCCTGACGTGTCAGGCGTACTGCTGGTGGTTAACCTGACGTGGAGTGCAAGATCCGTCT
This sequence comes from Burkholderiales bacterium, assembly GCA_038246865.1. GTDB lineage: Bacteria > Pseudomonadota > Gammaproteobacteria > Burkholderiales > Casimicrobiaceae > Casimicrobium. The sequence continues at coordinate 2,039 of JBBRVM010000381.1, read as the reverse complement.
TCGAATCGGCATTTTCGATTGCCTGCTCGAGCGTGATTTTTCCAGCCACGTAGAGGTTGTAAAGAGACTGGTCGAAGGTCTGCATTCCCAATTCGTTGCTCTTTGCCATCGCCGGTTTGAGCTGATCAATCTCACCTTTGAGGATCAGGTCAGAAATGTGGGGCGACCGCAGCATGACCTCGACGGCCGGTACGAGTTTGCCGCTCACGCCCTGGATCAATCGTTGCCCGACTACCGCTCGCAAATTGAGCGACAAGTCCAGGAGCGCCTGACGACGAGCGTCTTCTGGAAACAGGTTTAGCACCCGATCAATCGCCTGATTGGCATTGTTTGCGTGCAGGGTCGAAAGGCAAAGGTGTCCTGTCTCTGCATAGGTTATCGCCTGCTGCATCGTCAGGCGATCACGAATTTCGCCAATCATGATCACGTCCGGCGCCTCGCGCATGGCGTGGCGTAACGCATCTTCGAATGACCGTGTGTCGAGCCCCACTTCGCGTTGGTCTACCAGCGACTTTTTGTGTCGGTGCACAAATTCGATCGGGTCTTCAACCGTGAGGACGTGCCCTGTTGCGATGCTGTTTCGGTGGTCGATCATGGCCGCCAACGTCGTCGATTTGCCAGACCCCGCAGCGCCCACGATCAGCACCAGACCGCGTTTGAGCATCGCCAGTTCTTTCAGGATCGGCGGCAAAATCAGTTCATCGAGCGTCGGGATTTCCGTCGTGATGTAGCGCGCAACCAGTGCAACCTCTCCGCGTTGCATGTAAAGGTTGAAGCGAAATCGTCCGAGTCCCTCAAACCCCGTCGCGAGATCACATTCAAGAGTGCGCTCAAATTCGGATATTTGAACGGGGCTCATGACCGAATAGGCAAGCGACTTGACCCCGCCGGAGCTCAGTGGAGGCAGGTTCATCGGCTGCATGACGCCCTGAATCTTGACCGACGGAGGAGCGCCTACGGTCAGGAAAAGGTCAGACCCGCGCGCCTGTACCACCCATCTCAGGTAAGGGAGCAGGTCATTTTCATCGGTGAAGGAGGTCGCTTCCATGCTCATCTACTTCTGCTTAATCACGTTAATGTCAGTCTACTGAGACGAATTAGCGAGGAGGCTGACGGAGATCAAACGCGGTTCAAGTCGCGATGTGCTTGTGACTCAAGCGCAGCGAATGCGCTGGCACCGGAGGTTGAGCTACGTCACTCGGGGAGATTGCAATGTGAGCTGGAAAGTGCAAGCCGGCGAGATGCCACACGACATAGGGGTTGATAGTCGAATCATCTTTTGCCAGAAACGCTTATCGTGTAAGGGCTAGAGTGGCAATTGTGACTTTATCGACTTAACAGAAAAAACGCCTCTATCCCTAATAGATAGGGGATTCGACATAAAAGCTGCAAGTCGAAATCGTGGTTACCGCGTTCGGATTTTCCAATTGACGCGCTAAAGTGATGCCCCACCGTTTCACCCGAGATAAAGCATGAGCAACATTGGCATTACCCAGATCGAAATCGACCAGCGCGTCTACGATCTCTACGACGAATACTGTCACGGCAAGATTGATCGGCGCGAATATCTCAAACGTGCCGGCGCACTTGCAGCGCTGGGCATTCCCGCACTCGCCATGGCGACGTCGCTGATTCCGCAGTATGCCAAAGCGCAAACCATTTCCTTCACCGATCCGCGTATCAAGGCCTCCTACGTCACCTATCCGTCACCGGGTGGCAATGGCGACACCATGCGCGGCTATCTCGTGCAACCCGCAGGCACTGGCCCTTTCCCTAGCGTGCTGATCATTCACGAGAATCGCGGCCTGAATCCGTACATCGAAGACGTAGCGCGCCGCGCCGCAGCCGCAGGCTACCTCGCGCTCGCCCCGGACGGCCTGGCCCCGCTCGGCGGCTATCCCGGTAATGATGACGACGGTCGCACGATGCAGGCCAAGCTCGATCAGCCCAAGCTGCGCATCGACATGCTGAATGGTGCGAAGTGGCTTAAGGCGCACAAACTCTCCACCGGCAAACTCGGCGTCACTGGCTTCTGCTGG
>JBBRVM010000380.1:0-4325 GCA_038246865.1 Burkholderiales bacterium | reverse complement strand
TTGTGTGGAATTGGGTTAACGGCGTTTGTTTTGTTGGAGCGGCTGGCCGCGACGGGGCGCTGGATAAACGTGCATGGGGTCGCGGCAAGCCGCTCCTACAAGAACACGTTGCTTGCTACGCGCCAAGCTGCACACGAAGCGAAGTCAGCACGTCTTCCAGCTCGGCAACCTTCGTTTCCAGCGCCGTAACGCGATCAGCCAATGCGGTTTCGCGATCCTGTTTTGATGGCGGCAACGTGGGTGCATCCGCGGCGGGCAGCTCGCCACCAAACAACATGTGCTGCCACTTCGCAGCCCGCGCACCCGCTTCACGCGGCAGTTGCACGACGAGCGGCGGCGTCAATTCGCTCATCGCCTGCAACGTGGATTCCAGCTCGCCCAGATCAGCAAACGCATGCATCCGTTCAGCGCGCGAACGCAGCTCACCGGGCATCTGTGCTCCGCGCAACATGAGCTCGCAGAGCAGCGCTGTTTCTGCTGCCGCGATTCCCAGCCTTTCAGCAAAGCGCTCTGCGTACTTCGGCACTCGCGTCGCCGCCCCCGTGTAGAGCCCGGCAAAGCCTCGCTCACGCAAGCGCTCCACCGCGCTCGTCACTTCGGCCTCAGTTAAAGCGGTTACCGGTGCACGATTGTTCATCTGATTGCAGCCGTTAACGATTGAGTTAATCGTGAGCGGATACGAATCCGGCACCGTGATGCGCTTCTCGATCATGGTGCCGATGACTCGGGCTTCGATGGCGTCTAAAACAGACTGCACTTTTTAACCCAGCCTTTCTTGCAATTCGGCGATCAGCTTCGCCAGCGCCTTGCCCCGATGCGAGCGCGCACCCTTTTCATGAATTGGCATTTCCGCTCCTGTCAAGCCAAGTTCCGGATCGAGAAAATGCGGGTCGTAACCGAAGCCGCCATCGCCACGTGGCTTGTCGATGATCTCACCATACCATCGGCCTTCCGCAATGATGGGTTCGGGGTCGAACTCATTCATCACGAGCGCGAGTAGTGCGGTGTAATGTGCGCCGCGATCCGCGACACCTTGCAGATCGGTGATGAGCTTTGCGTTGTTGTCGGCGTCGCTTTTTTGGGGGCCACCGTAGTAGGCCGAATTGACGCCCGGATTGCCACTGAGAGCACGCACGCAAATGCCCGAGTCATCGGCGAGAGAAGGCAGACCTGTGTGGCGTGCGGCATTACGTGCTTTGGCCAAAGCGTTTTCGAGAAATGTGCAATGTGGCTCGGGGGCTTCCGGCACGTTGAACGCACTTTGCGCGATGACCTCGATGCCCAGCGGCGCGAGCAGGCGCTCGAACTCTTTGAGCTTTTTCAGGTTGCCGGTGGCGATGACCAGCGTATTTAATTTCGTAAGTTGCATATCCGTTCTTGTAGGAGCGGTTTACCGCGACCATGGTTGCACACGCGATGAGGTCGCGACAAGCCGCTCCTACAAATCACGCCGCTGCAATGGCCGCGATTTGCGCAGCAGTCAGTTGCTTCAACCCGTCCGTAGCCAGCGCCAGCAGCGCATCCATCTCAACGCGGCTAAACGGCTTGCCCTCCGCCGTACCCTGAACTTCAACAAAGCCGCCGCTACCCGTCATCACGACGTTCATATCGGTCTCGCAGTTGGAATCCTCAAGGTAGTCAAGATCGAGCACGGTTGCGTCCAGGTATACGCCCACCGAGACCGCTGCCACCGAATCGATCAATGGTGACGACGCGATGGTGCCCGCTTTCACCAATTTGTTGCAGGCAATCGCCAACGCAACGTAAGCGCCGGTAATCGATGCGCAACGCGTGCCGCCGTCCGCCTGCAACACATCACAATCAAGCGTGATCTGGCGGTCACCCAGTTTCTTCAAATCCACCACAGCGCGGAGCGATCGTCCTATCAGCCGCTGAATCTCCTGCGTGCGACCACTCTGTTTTCCGCTCGCCGCCTCACGTCGCGAACGCGTGTGCGTGGAGCGCGGCAGCATGCCGTACTCCGCCGTGACCCAACCTTCGCCAGACCCTTTCTTGTGGCCAGGTACGCCGTTCTCCACGCTGGCATTGCACAGCACACGCGTGTGGCCGCATTCGATCAGCACCGAGCCCTCGGCGTGAACCGTGAAGTGTGACGTGATTTTGACAGGGCGAAGCTGGTCGGACGAACGGTTTGAAGGACGCATGAGGAGGACTTGAGATTGCTTGGGGCGGGAGGCAGATTGTAGGTTGCCGATGCGATACCTAGAACAGTCGCCATCCATGCGTGTTGAAGAAGCGCAGTCCACTGCGCACGAAAGCGCGCAGATGAGCGAGCCCGCGCGACGCTGAATTGCCACCGTGGTGAATGAGCGTGACTTGCGGATCGCTAACGACTCGGCCGTGCTTTGCCAGCCGCAACGACAAATCCAGATCTTCGAAATGCAAAAAATAGCGTTCGTCAAAACCGCCAACCGCACGCAGAGCATCGGTGCGACACAACATGAAAGCACCGGACACCAGGATGACATCACTCACGCGATCATTCGGCAAGTCGCGATATTCGTAATGCGCAAGTTGCGCGTCGAAACGCTGCTTGAGCCAAGCAGGCGCAAATCCACGCAGGAAAAACGTCCATACGCTGGGCGTGCGTTTCGACAAATACCCAGGTCTGCCGTCACCGTCACGTCCCACCGCGCCCACCAGCACAACGCTGGGAAGCGCGAGCGTTGCGAGGCCGGAGCGCAGCGCGTTCGCATCCAGTTCCACGTCAGGATTGAGCACCAGATACGCGGGCGTCGTGGCAGCGCGAATCGCCAGATTGTGCCCAGCGCCGTAACCCACGTTGCCGTGCCCCGACAACACGGCTGCCTGCGGCCAACCTGTTCGCACAGCAAGCGCCTGCAACGCTTCTACTTGCGATCCCTGCTCGCTGTTATCCACCAAAGTCAGCGAAACACCAGTCAACGCGGCCTGCCCGCAGGCCCGCATCAACGTTCCCAAGTTCAGCGCTAGCTCCGCATCGTCAAGCCTATAGACGACGATGCTGATCGAAAGAGAGCCTGCCGCCGAGCCGGGAACGGGGAGCGGCGTAGCATTTGAGACATTAGGCACAGACATGAAGGAGAAGTGTATGGCAACGACAGCAACCGAAAATTCCGCACCACGCTACCGCGATGACGACCTCATCACCTTCTGCGAAGCGCTGTACAAGGCGCGTGGCATGCGCGAGGACATCGCGGCGATTTCGGCGTGCATTCTGGTGGAGGCCGACTTGCTCGGCCACAGCACGCACGGCATGGCGTTGCTGGCGGGCTATCTTGGCGCGTTAGCCGACGGCAAGTTGCTCGCCGCCGGAGAACCCGTGATTGAGAATCAGCGCACCGTCGCGCAGGCGTGGCATGGCCAGCGCCTCTCCGGCTTGTGGCTCACGGACCAGGCGATTCGCACGGCCACCGCAATGGCAAAAGCGCACGGCACCGGCACCATCAGCATCAAGCACTCGCATCACATCGCCTGCCTTGCTGCGTATCTGGAGGCACCCGCACGCGAAGGTTTCATTGTCATGGTGCAAAGCTCCGACCCCTGCACCGCCAGCGTCGCGCCGCACGGCGGCATCACCCCGATCATGACGCCGAACCCTATTGCCATTGGCATCCCCACCGGCGCGGACCCGATCATGATCGACATCTCAAGCTCGATCACCGCGAACGGGCCGTCGATGCGCCTCATGAAAGAAGGCAAACGCGCGCCGGGCGTGTGGTTTGTCGATAGTGAAGGCAGAGGCAGCGACGATCCGTCGGTAGCTTACGTCGAGCCGAAGGGCGCGCTGTTGCCGCTGGGCGGATTGGACGCGGGCCACAAGGGCTTCGGCCTTGGACTGATGATCGAATCGATGACTTCGGGGCTCACGGGCTTTGGGCGCGCCGATCCGCCGGAAGGCTGGGGCGCCAACGTGTTCGTGCAGGTGATCGACCCGGATGCGTTCGGCGGTCGCGCCGCGCTCGAACGACAGACCGATCATCTGCGCGAAATTTCACATGCGTCGAAACCACGGCCGGGCGTCGAGCGCGTGCGTCTGCCGGGAGAAGGTGGACTGTCGCGGAAACGCAAGCAGCTGGCGGAAGGCGTCGCCCTGCATGAAACGATCATGCCAGCGTTGATGCCGATTGCGATTGAGCTCGGAGTTGCGCTGCCGTCGCCTGTTTGATTGCCGCGCTGAGCGAGGAACGGCGGCTTGCATCAGTTACGCTCATGTTTACTCAGGTGTTTGTAAGTGGTTTCCATGCAATTGCTCCTAGATGATCTATCTCATCTGTGGTGTTGCACTCCATTTTTGACTCAAGCCTTATCCTTGCCGGGGCGAG
>JBBRVM010000379.1:0-4365 GCA_038246865.1 Burkholderiales bacterium | reverse complement strand
TTACGTTCCGGCTTCTACATCTCCTAGAAAGGTCGCGCAGATAGAGGCCTACGGTGCCCGAGCCATGCTTATCGATGGTAGCCGTGAGGATACGGCCCGGGCGGCACTGACGGCGGCCCTGGAGGGATCGGCGCGCGGTGGCGAACATTCCCGAAGTCGACACCGCGTGTCCTCTCTTCTTTGTAATCAACGCCGCGTCGGGTCATAACGATCCTGACGCGACGCGGCGGCTGATTGAACACACGCTATACGCCAGCGGTCGCACGGGCGAACTGCTCTATGCTGCGCCCGGTGAACTTGCAAACGTCGCCAGTAAAGGCGCTGCATTGGCCAGAGCGAGAGGCTCTGCGGTCGTCGCCGTCGGCGGCGATGGCACCATCAACACCGTCGCGCAGGCCGCGTACGTCGAGAACTGCCCGATGGGCGTAGTGCCGCAGGGTACGTTCAACTATTTCGCCAGAACACACGGCATCCCGAACGACATTGCCGGCGCGGTTCAGGCGTTGCTAAATTCAGCAACGGTTCCGGTGCAAGTGGGCTTGATCAACGATCAGGTATTTTTGGTTAACGCGAGCGTTGGACTTTACCCCGAGCTGTTGCAGGATCGCGAAGCCTACAAGGCGCGATTTGGTCGCAGTCGGCTGGTGGCATTCGCGGCCGCACTGGCTACTCTGTTAGCCCGACATCGGCAACTACAACTTCGTATTGAACGCAGCACGGGTGTGCGCGTAGTGAAAACGCCGACGCTGTTTGTTGGCAATAACCGCCTGCAACTAGAGCAAGTGGGGCTGCCCGAAGCAGAAGCACTGGATGAGGGCTGTATCGCTGCGGTGATGCTGCGGCCGATTGGATCACTGGCGATGCTCGGGCTGCTGTTTCGCGGTGCATTTGGCAGCCTGGGTGAGGCAGATACTGTGGAGAGCTTCAAGTTCCACCGTATGCTCGTCACGCCCAGTGCGGCACGGCATGGACGCAAAGTAAAGGTGGCGTTTGATGGCGAACTGAGCCACATGCGCGCGCCGCTTGATTTTCGGGTGGCACCGAAGCCGCTGTTCCTGCTTAAATCAGGTGTAATCCAACCCAAACAAGGCAGTGTGTGAGCGTGCTACTGCAAATCTCCGACCCGCATTTCGGCACCGAGCAATTGCCCGTGGTCGAAGCGCTGGCGTCGCTTTCGCGTGAGCAGCACCCTGATCTGGTGGTTCTCTCTGGCGATATTACGCAAAGGGCGACGCATGATCAGTTTCGCGCAGCGCGCACCTTCATGGATAGTCTCGACGTGCCGTTCTTGGCGATTCCCGGTAACCACGACATTCCGCTGTTTGATCTGGGAACGCGAATGTTGAATCCGTATTCACGATTTCGCCGCGCGTTTGGCGACGTGCTGGAGCCGATACACGATTGCGCCGATTTGCTGGTGCTCTGCGTGAACACAACGCGCTGGTATCGACACGTCAACGGTGAGGTTTCAGTGGCGCAAATTGATCGCGTGGCAGCCGCTCTGGCGCAGGCCGGTGCCGGGCAGCTGCGCGTGGTCGTCGTGCATCAACCGGTTGCCGTTCTGCGTGCTGCGGACGCGCATGATCTTCTGCGCGGCTGTGCACTGGCGCTGCCGCGTTGGGCGGAGGCTGGTTGCGACATCGTCATGGGAGGGCACATTCATTTACCGTACGTAGCGGCATTGACGAATCTGCCGCGACCCCTGTGGGCTGTGCAGGCGGGTACATCGGTGTCCTCCCGTGTCCGCAATGGTATTCCGAATTCGGTCAACATCGTGCGCTGTGGCGATGATGCACCCGCCGGGTGTAGTCTCATTGAGCAATGGGACTACGCCGCTGCGGAAGGCGCGTTCGTTCGCTCGACGGTCACCGAAATCAAAGCGGTGCAGCACGCCAGTGAGGCCTGATCCGCAACTGCTGGAGCAGTGGGCCCGATGGGCAGGTCAACATGCGCCACCACTGTTCTCGGCAATGCTCGCGCTGACGCTAGTAACGACCTACGCAGGCTGGTGGACTGTGCGGCGATACAACGGCCCGGAGTATCGCTTTGCGCAGTTGCCTGTGCGATTCTTGAGCTTGCGCGTTGCGGTCGGGCTAACGGTCATACTGATCGGCAGCTTCGTCTTCGTCGTGATTGCGGGCGAACTTGGAGCACAGGAAACGCTAAGTCGGGTGGACCGGGCATTCACCGAAGCGTTGCGCGACAGCGTCACGACACCGGTGGTGCAAACGTTTGCGGCGTTGACCCATCTCGGCGACACCGCGACGCTTGTCGGCCTGTGCATTGCGGTCGCCTTTGCGCTCGTGTTGCGGGGCCGATGGTGGCTCACGCTCGGCTGGGTGGCGGCGGTGGCCGGCAACGGTGTGCTGAACATTTCGCTTAAAGATGCATTTGCGCGTGTACGGCCACTCGGACTCGACGGGCTGGCGCTTGAAGGCGGCTTCAGCTTTCCCAGCGGCCACAGCTCCGGATCGGTCGTTGCCTACGGCATGCTGGCCTATCTCGCGCTTCGACTGTTGCCGTTTCGCTGGCATCTGCCAGCGCTGATGCTGGCGATGGCGCTCGCCTTTACTGTTGGCAGTAGCCGCATGTTCCTGCGCGTGCATTTTGCAAGTGACGTGATCGCAGGCTTTGCGTCAGGCGCGGCATGGCTTGCGCTATGTGTCACCACCATCGAGCTCGGTCGCTGGCTTCAACAGAAACAATAGGGGTGACGGGACTCACCGGTCTCGGACTGGGCGTACATGAAAAGCTGGTCGCCTTGTCAAAACGTTCCGACCGGCGTTAACGACCGTGAGCCGGTCTTCTGGACGGCGACCCACGGCGGCCGCGTGCGTCCTGAACATGCGCGGAAAATCGCCGCGAAGCTCATGAGCCAGGGACATCCGGTGCTGTATTTCGAAAACACCGAGGGCGGTCATGGCAGTGGTTCAACCAACGCGCAGAAAGCGCGCATCGCGGCATCGCAATACCCTAACTGTGGCGGCAACTGAGACCAGAGGTAGCCCCGATGCAACCTGCGATTGGCACGACGAACAGGACCGCAGGGCAAAAAGTAGTGGGTGTCTGAAACTGGTGGAGTCAGGATTACTTTCAAATCCCATACGCTAGCATCTATTGGCTAAAATGACCGCTGCACAGGGGCTAGGCAGTAGTTTCGCGGCAAGTCGACTTCAATACGAAACCCTATCCCAGGCCTCGTGTAGCGATCGTTTCAACCATTTTGCTGCTGCGCCAAATGGTCGCCACCCTGCCTGGTGCAGCGCAATGGCCTATACGCACAAGCCGTTGATTTGATTATGTGAGAGCGGTTTTGCCGCGATGGTTCGTCGTTGCGGCGATCGCGGTGGAACCGCTCCCACAGCGCGAAACCAACCCTCCGGTTTTGCGGCATGTAAGCACGTCCACCAAACCCAAATTCGCATGGTGAATATTGACTAAGTCAGTGGACCAAGTGCTCTCGTGATGGATGAAACGATCCGCGACTACCGAAGAAAGCACTGAACGCGATCAAGAACGAGAGCATCGTTGTCCTCATCAGCGCGGCCTCCGTCTGGGAAATAGAAACGAAGCATCGCATTGGCAAACTGCCCGGCGTTGAACACGCGGTGACAAATTTTGGCGAGCTCATCGCCGCTGATGGATTTACGCATCTAGCCATCACCTATCAACACGCGCTGACCGCTGGAACATTCGAAGCCGAACATCGCGACCCATTCGACCGCATGCTCGCCGCCCAGGCAATCATCGAAGACGCGACGCTCGTGACCGATGACGACGCGATCAAGCAATTTCGTGCGAAGACGATTTGGTAGCGCTTACGTGAAAAAACCATTAGCGCTGTACCTCACCTTAACGCGACAAAAGGGACCCAACTACGGGCAGCCGGTTGGCAGCTTGGGGACGCGCAAGACTTCTTGCAACTCTCCGAGCAGGATCTGATGCTGTCGCCAATTAAAGAGTCACTCAGCCAGGCCGTGCGCACGATGCGAACGCGTCAGAAATTGACACAAACCGAACTCGCTAAACGTATGCATTCCAGTCGAGCATTTGTGGCACACATCGAAGGCGCAGATGCGTCAGTGACCGCCGACCTGATACTGCAAGCGCTGATCGCTACCGGGGACAATCGGAAAGAAATTAATAAGGCTTTACAGCTATAAGGTCAGGCGGACGTGCATCCTGTCGCTTGCTGGGCAGTTTGTAATCCCGTGTTACTGAATTTTGCGGATACACACCTCGAAGCGATAGCATCCAATTCTCAAATTGGAAAAGGACTTTCCATGCCCGCCAAACCAAAGATCGCCCCCCCTACTAAAGGCCCGCCACGTTGGACTCATGTGGTGGGAGCCATCGTTGCTGCCT
>JBBRVM010000378.1:0-4396 GCA_038246865.1 Burkholderiales bacterium | reverse complement strand
GGTTCGAAATGACGTACATCTGCTTGTTGTCGGCAGTGAAGGCCGCCGCACTCACGCTTTCGCGAAAATTCGTGGTGACGATGGACTTGAACGCATCCGCCTCGGTCGCCCGATAAAAGAGTGATGTGTTCACCCCGTCCGCCGATACCGCGCCGCGAATCTTGCCTTCGTGATCGGTGATCCAGCCCGTGAAATTGCCGGGGTTCTGCGCTGCGAGCTTCTCTTCGCCGGTTTTGATGTTCACGCGATAGACGTCGAAGATGCGTTTATCGCGCTTGTTGTGGGTGACGAGAATGTGATCGTCGTCATCCGGCAGCGCATCCAGGATGGTCGCGCGGGCGCCTTCGTGCGGCGTCAGGTCCTGCACCTTGCCGGTGTTGATGTCGGCCATGACGACATGAAAGTTCTCGTCGCCCCCGAAATCCTTGGTGTACAGCACATGCTGCGGACCTTTGAAGAAGTAGTTCGAGATATTGCGTGCGGTTTCCGCGGTGACCCGCTTGATGCCGTCTTTGGTACCCACTTTGTCAATCGGCTGCACAAAGATGTTCAGACGGGTTTCGTAAGGCTGCATGAAGCCGATGTGCTTGCCATCCGGAGAAAGCCGGAAATACGCCTGCTCCGGGTTCTTGAAGAAATCGCGCAGTGGGTACTGCTTTGCGGGCTGAGCCTGCGCCGTGACCGCGCTGGTGGCAATGAGGCTTGCACTGGTGAGCGCGAGGAGCCAACGGGTGAATTTCATGAAATCAGCCTTTAAGAATTTGAAACAACCGCAATTTTGGGATATCGGAGCTGCCGCCTGCAGACCGTTGCGATGAGTTGGCGGGAAAGCGGTATGAGTCGCAGTTATGGCCAAAAGTTTCGGGCTTCTGCCTTATCAGCTTTTTTGTGAAGGCTCGTTTGCGCAGGGGCTAGGCAGCAAATTGATCGCTTGTCGACTTATATGGTTTCCGATGGGTAGCCCATATGAAATGGGGGCTCCCGCAAAAAAGCTTATGAAATTTTTCATGCCCTTACTTGAATTGGGGGAACTTATCCCTAAGTACCCATCAACACATTGTTTTAGCAAGCGCTTTTAAGAAAAACATGGCTACGTCTGACGAACACAATCACCCAGCCCCAGAAATCTCGGTCGATCCACTCGACTCTTTCAAGCCCGTCCCGCCGGAAAACGATCCGTGGCTTAGCGACGAACAAAAGTATGCCGCTGCTCAAAACGAAATCGTCGCCCTCAAGGAGCAGCTAAAAGATCAGCAACTGCGCTCCCTCGCCGAGCAGGAAAACCTGCGCAAACGCAACTCTCAGGAAATGCAATCGGCGCGTGAATTCGCGGCAAAGGACTTCGCGTTTTCGCTTCTCGCGGTGAAAGACACGCTGGAAATGGTGCTCAAGGACGAGCAGAGCACGACGCAGCAGATCAAGATGGGTGTCGACATGACGCTCAAAAATCTGGCTGGCGCGTTCGAACGCGCCAAGGTGAAAGAGGTCAAGGCCGACAAAGCCAAATTCGACCCGAACCTGCATCAGGCCATCTCGCAAATCGACTCGACGGAAGCACCCGGCACCGTGTTGCAAGTCTTTCAAAAGGGCTACACGATGGCTGATCGCGTGTTGCGACCCGCGATGGTCGCCGTCGCCAAAGCGCCGGATGTTGATTCAGGTCAAACGCCTACGGCAACGTCCTAACTACCAGTTGAACCGCAGGCTTAGCCCCCAAACATATCTGTCATCGTAAGGTGAGCACCCCGTGCCCACGCAAACAAAAATAAAAGGAAATCAATCATGAGCAAAATTATTGGTATCGATCTGGGCACGACCAACTCTTGCGTCGCGGTCATTGAAGGCGGCGTCCCGAAGGTCATAGAGAACTCGGAAGGTGCGCGCACCACGCCGTCTACCGTCGCCTACATGGAAGACGGTGAAATCACCGTCGGCGCGCCCGCCAAACGTCAGGCCGTCACTAACCCGAAAGCCACGATCTACGCGGTCAAGCGCCTGATCGGTCGTCGCTTCGAAGAAAAAGAAGTACAGAAAGACATTGGCCTGATGCCGTATGCGATTGTCAAAAACGACAATGGTGACGCATGGGTTGAAGTGCGCGGCAAAAAGCTCTCGCCTCCTGCGGTGTCCGCAGAAATTCTGCGCAAAATGAAAAAAACCGCTGAGGATTACCTCGGTCACGAAGTCACTGAGGCCGTGATCACGGTGCCTGCGTACTTCAACGACAGCCAGCGACAGGCAACCAAAGATGCTGGCCGCATCGCGGGCCTTGAAGTCAAACGTATCATCAATGAACCGACCGCAGCTGCGCTCGCCTTCGGTATCGACAAAGTTAAAAAAGACGGCAAATTTGCTGTGTACGACTTGGGCGGCGGCACGTTCGACATCTCGATCATCGAGATCGCCGACGTGGACGGCGAGAAACAGTTCGAAGTGCTCGCCACCAACGGCGACACCTTCCTCGGCGGCGAAGATTTTGACCAGCTGCTGGTCGACTATCTCTGTGAGGAATTCAAAAAGCAGAGCGGCATTGACCTGACCAAAGACCCGATTGCACTGCAACGGATCAAGGCAGCCGCTGAGCGCGCGAAGATCGAATTGTCCTCGTCGCAGCAAAGCGAAATCAACGAACCCTACATCGCGATGGATGCGACCGGCCCGAAACATCTGGCGCTCAAAGTCACGCGCTCCAAACTTGAATCGCTGGTCGAAGATCTCATCAACAAAACGATTGAGCCGTGCAAGGTCGCGTTGAAAGACGCAGGCCTGACCATCGACAAAATCGACGACGTGATTCTGGTCGGCGGTCAAACGCGTATGCCGAAAGTGATCGAAGCGGTGAAAGCTTTCTTCGGCAAAGAGCCGCGCAAAGACGTGAACCCGGACGTAGCCGTGGCCGTGGGTGCCGCGATTCAGGGCAGCGTGCTCTCCGGCGATCGCACCGACGTGTTGTTGCTTGATGTGACGCCACTGTCGCTTGGTATCGAAACGCTCGGCGGCGTGATGACCAAGCTTATCAAGAAGAACACCACGATTCCCACCAAGGCATCGCAAGTGTTCTCGACCGCCGACGACAATCAGTCGGCGGTGACCATTCACGTGCTGCAGGGCGAGCGCGAAGTGTCCGCAGGCAATAAGAGCCTCGGCCAGTTCAACCTCGAAGGCATTCCGCCCTCAATGCGCGGCCAACCGCAAATCGAAGTGCAATTTGACATCGATGCCAACGGCATCCTGCATGTGTCCGCCAAAGACAAAGGCACCGGCAAGGAAAACAAGATCACCATCAAGGCCAACTCCGGCTTGAGCGAGGACGAAATCCTGCGCATGGTGAACGACGCCAAAGCCAACGAGGCCGAGGACAAAAAACGTCTGGAAGAAGTGCAGTCAAGAAACAACCTTGACACGCTCGCGCACAGCGTGAAGAAGTCGCTCACTGAGTATGGCGACAAGATTGATGCCGCAGAAAAGGCGAGCATCGAATCGGCGCTCAAAGAAGCCGAAGAACTGCTGAAAGATCAAACCGCCGGCAAAGAAGCGCTGGACGCCAAGCTCGAATCTCTGTCCACCGTGTCGCAGAAACTCGGCGAGAAAATGTATGCAGCGGCGCAAGCTGAGCAGGCGGCAGCAGGCGCGGCGGCAGGCGCGGCGGGTGGTGGTGAATCAGCCGGAGCTTCCGGTGGCGGCGGTGGTGGCAAGCCGGGCGACGACGCCAAGGTCGTGGACGCGGACTTCACGGAAGTGAAAGACGAAAAGAAAGCTAAGTAATCATGGATCGGGCTCCTTCGGGAGCCCGAGTTTTTTTGCAGAAAAACTGAGTTGCATAGGACGGGCGATGCCCGTCTTGTAATCCGCTCGGGCGCAAGTCCGAGCTTGTTCACGCAATCCACGCAATCCACGCAATCCACGCAATCCACGCAATCCACGCAATCCACGCAATCCACGCAATCCACGCAACCCACGCAACCCACGCATCGACGGTGAACGGCAAGCGTTGCCGCACTTCTTGAACCACGTGGCGCAAAACATCGACTGCTGCGGCGTCGGAAGAAACACGCCTCCTTTGATGCGTCACCACCGTGAAAAAGAATGATCTGCCAGGCAGATAGGCGCGAACACAATTGGGTATTCGCGGAAGGCTACGAGGCGGGCAGTGCCCGCCCTACCGGACCTCGGCTACCAGTTAAACCGAGATATTCCATTAGCGCAAGTTATTGATCTGATTGATGTTTAGGGTGGTTTTGGGGTAGCGTTCGGTATCGTGATTTCAGTGCGGGGTGACATGGACTTTTCGCTTCGTTTCTCGGACAAGGAAATCACGCCCTGGGGTGGCATGGCGATCATGAAACGCATGTTGGATCACATGGGTTTCGATGCCGCGTTGAACGCCGCAGGCTTG
>JBBRVM010000377.1:0-4410 GCA_038246865.1 Burkholderiales bacterium | reverse complement strand
GCTAGCGCTTCGGGGTTAAGCTCAGCTTATTCAATCGAAGTGTGTGTTCCTTATGGTGTGGTGGAAATCGGCGAGCACGGGTCGCCCCAAGTCCTGGCTCTGGTTCATTCTGGCGCTCGTGCTGGTGGCAGTCGCAGCGGGCGTTTACACATGGCGCGGCAAGGCGGCTGAGGTGATCACCGTCACGTCGGGCCCGATCCAGCATTCGCTGGTTTTTTCGTCGCGCGTGGCGAGCGTTGCACGGACTGATCTTGCGAGCACGCTGACGGCGCGCGTAGACAAAGTGCTGGTGCGCGAAGGCGATGTGGTCAAGCTGGGCCAGCTTCTGGTGGCGCTTGATGACGACGACCTGCGCGCGCAGTTGCAGCAGGCGCAAGCCGCGCTGTCTACCGCGCAGGCGCGGCTGAAATCACAGTTTGAACTCTCCGGCCCGGTGGCCACACAAGGCATGGCGCAGAGCCGGGCAACGATGGATTTTGCGATTGCGGAGCTGGAGCGGACGCGCAAATTGCATGCTCAGGGTTTTCTCGGCGACGCCAAGTTGCAGGACGCCGAACGCGGTGCCGCCAGCGCTCGCGCCGCGTTCGCCCAATCGAGTTCGCAGGCCACGGCCAACACGAAAGGCGGCGCGGAAGCGCAGACCATTCAGGCGCGGCTGATTGAGGCGCAGGCTGCCGTGCAGATCGTCAAAACCAAGCTTGAGCAGACGAGTATCACCGCGCCATCGGACGGTCGCGTGATTGCGCGCACCGTGGAGGTCGGCGACGTGGCACAACCGGGTCGCAAATTACTCACGTTGGCGACGACCGGCGAGACACGATTGATCGCTCAGATCGACGAGAAGAACCTGAGCCTGCTGCGTGAAGGCATGCGCGCGGTGGCCTCGGCCGACGCCTTTCCGGAAAACAAATTTGAAGCGGAACTGATTTATCTCGCGCCTTCGGTGGACGTGACGCGTGGCACCGTTGAGGCGCGGCTGCGCGTGGCTAAACCGCCGTCGATTTTGCGCGACGACATGACGGTTTCGGTGGAGGTGGTGGCAGCACAAAAAGCCAATGTGTTGACCATTCCGGCGAGCGCATTGCGCGAGGCAGGTGAGCGGTTGTTTGTGCTGACGGTGGCCGACGGGTTGGCAAAAGAAGCGGACGTGCGTGTTGGCGTGCGCTCGTTGCAACGGATTGAAATCGTCTCCGGTCTGAGTGCTGGCGCGCAGGTTGTGCTCGATGATCGCATTCGCGCCGGGCAGCGCGTGCACGCGGTCGTTGCGCCTGATGTTTCATCGTCGCGCCCGAAGGTGACGGGCGTCCCAATGCCGACGCCATGATGCGGCACTTCGCAGGTCACTGAGATGCGTTTTGAATTGTTGCTGGCACTGCGCTTTCTGCGCGAAGGGCGCACGCAGTCGGCGCTGATTGTCGGCGGCGTCATGGTGGGCGTCGCAGTGGTCGTATTCATCTCGGCGCTGGTGACGGGCCTGCAATCCAACACCATCAACCGCACATTGGGCGCGCAGGCGCACATCGTGGCAAAACCGATAGAACCTGTTGCCCGAGTTCAGGTGATTGAAAACGCGGGCACGTCGAATATCGCCACGCTGCAGGTGGCACCACGTAAGGTGCGCTCCATCGATAACTGGCAGCAAATCATTGCAGCCTATGAGGACGTTCCCGGTGTCGTGGCAGTGTCACCGATGGCTTCGGGCGCAGCCATCGCGCTGCGTGGGGAGGGGCGCAATGCGGTGACGGTGTTCGGTATCGATTTGCCGCGCTATGACCGCATCGTCGATCTGTCGAACAAGCTGGTGGCGGGCAAGCTTCGACTGGAAGCGGGTGAGGTACTGGTCGGCACCGAACTCGCACGCGATCTCGGCGCCAGCGTGGGCGACCGGATCACGATTTCAAACGGCAGCGCCGGGGCGAATGATGGTGATCGCTTCCAGATTGTCGGCACGCTGGATCTGGGTAATCGGGATCTGAGCCGTCGCGCGGTGTATCTGCCGCTACATGTGGCGCAGAGCTTTCTCGGCCTGCCCGGCGGCGTGACCTCGATTGATTTGCGCGTTCGCGACGTGTTCGACGCAGAGAACATCGCCAAAATCGTATCGCGAGTGACGCCGCTGACGGTGGAGAGCTGGATGAGCAGCAATAGCCAGCTGTTGAGCGCGCTCAACGCCCAGTCCGCCTCGACCGTCACCATTCGCGTCTTCGTATCGATCGTGGTGATGCTCGGAATCGCGAGCGTCCTGGTCGTCGCGGTCGTCCAAAAGACGCGAGAGATCGGCATCCTGCGTGCTATGGGCGCCTCGCGCGGGCAGATGTTGCGAGTATTTCTGTTGCAGGGATCGCTCGTGGGCCTGGTGGGGTCGATACTTGGCGCGCTGTTGTCGATGTTGATGGCATTTCTTTTTTCGACGCTCGTGCGCGGAGCCGATGGTGCTGCGCTTTTTCCGATCATAGTGACGTGGCCGCTATTACTCTACTCCTGCATCACAGCCACGGTGTGCGGCGTGTTCGCGGCGATTGCCCCGGCCCGGCGCGCCGCAAGGCTTGACCCTGCGATGGCGATGCGGGCATGACGGCGGCGTCGGGTAATGTGTTGCGGCTTGCGGGCATTCGCAAGTCCTACAACATCGGTAAACCGGTCGAGGCAGAAATTCTGCACGGCATTGATCTGACTGTGGGCAACGGCGAATTCACCGCGCTGATCGGGCCATCGGGTTCCGGCAAAAGCACGCTGCTCAATATCATCGGATTACTCGAAGCCCCCACGGCTGGCACCGTCGAAATCGCGGGTCAACCGGTGAGTTACAGCGACGACGACAACCTGACACGGCTGCGGGCGGCGAGCCTGGGGTTTGTGTTCCAGTTTCATCACCTGTTACCGGCGTTCAGCGCGCTTGAAAACATCCTGATGCCGCAACTGGTCAACGGTCAGGGCAGCACCGCCGAAACCCGCGCTCACGCGCAGGCTTTGCTGGCGTCGGTCGGACTCGCGGGCGCGGAAAACAAGAAGCCGTCCGAACTCTCCGGCGGTATGCAGCAGCGCGTCGCCATCGCCCGAGCTCTTTCGATGAAACCGGCGCTGGTGCTGGCGGACGAGCCCACGGGCAATCTAGACACCAAAACGGCGGCCGACATTTTCGTGATGCTGCGCAAATTCAATCAGGACTTTGGCACCGCGTTCCTCATCGTGACCCACGACGCGCATCTGGCCACCACCTGCGACCGTCAGGTGACACTCGCTGACGGGCAAATCGTTGCGGATAAACGCCGCTCCTGACGCGCCCCTACCGCTTACACTTGCGGATTGACTGTCTTTGCGACGCCTTCCATGCCATCATTTGACACCGTCTCCGACTTGAATTGGGTTGAAATCAAAAACGCGCTCGATCAGGCGAATAAAGAAATCACCACGCGTTTCGACTTTAAGGGTTCTGACTCACGCGTCGAGCTGAACGAAAAAGACAAGACGATGACGGTGTTCGCCGACGATGACTTCAAGCTGGGTCAGGTCGATGACGTGTTGCTCAATAAATTCGCCAAGCGCAGCGTCGATTCACGTTCCATCGAAAAGGGCAAGCCCGAGAAAATCGGTGGCGACAAAATGAAGCGCGTCGACACGCTGAAAGAAGGCCTGGAGACCGAACTGGCGAAGAAAGTCGTCAAGCTTTTGAAAGAGAGCAAGCTCAAAGTCAGCGGCTCGATTCAGGGCACGTCCGTCCGCGTGACTGGCGACAAAAAAGACAACCTGCAAGCCGCGATGGCGCTGATCAAAAAAGACATCACCGATCTGCCGTTGCAGTTCAACAATTTCCGGGATTGACATGAAGCCGCTGGTATTTATCCTGCTGAGTGCACTGTCATTCGCGATGATGGGTTGCAAGCCTGCGACACCGCCGCCTAACCCGTTTCCGACCAAAGAAAATACGATTGACAAGGTCAAGGCGGACGTTGACAAGGCGATGAAAAAAGCCGAAGAAATGCGCGACGCTGAAGACCCGATGAAGAAAGGTTACTGATTGATGAAGTTGCTAACGAGTTGCTCAAAAATCGCTGCCATTGTGTTGGGTGCGATCTCATGCTTTGCATTCGCGCAGACCTCGCCGGTCGCGCCTATTGGGGCGATGAGTTCGGCATCAAGCGATGGGCGTACGGCGGACACCTGGCTGCGTGATGGCGACACATTTTCAATCCAGTATGGGGTCTACACCAAGCACCGCAGCTACAGCCCGGAGCACGTCAACCAGAACCGAATGGTCAACCTTGAAATCCAGTCGAATTACGACCGTGTTTGGGGGGCCGATAAGACGCTATTCGGTGCGGCGGTGCTGCGAAATTCGTTTGGGCAGCCCTCGCAGTGGGTGTATTGGGGACAGCGCTGGGATGTAAACCAGTACGTTTATGTCAAGGT
>JBBRVM010000376.1:0-4411 GCA_038246865.1 Burkholderiales bacterium | reverse complement strand
TACGAAATAACGCAGTCTGTGGCAAAGCACCGCTGGCTACGGAGCTGGAACGCGGCCGCGTTCAGCCACAATCTTAATCAATAAACACGACGGTGGGCGCATCGGTAGCTAGTGCAATTCCGCTCTTGAAAAAGCGCCTGAGGGCGCTTTTTTTACTTGTCTTCGGCGCGAAACCTGAGGGGGTTTACAAATCCGAATTAACGGTAATACAATATTATTGTTTTAACAATCTGGACAACCCGAAATGAACTCATCCGTAAAGCTCGCAAAACCCGTGACCAAAGTCGCGGCAAAACCCATCACCAAACCCATCGCAAAAGTGCCCGCTCGCAAACTAGCCACGAAGGCTGTGGTCGCCAAAAAAGTCACCACCAAGCCTGCGACGAAAGCCGTAACCACCAAACCCGTCAGCGCGCCCAAAGGCGTATCACCCATCGTGCGCGACAGTTTCACCATGACCACTGCGGATCAGGAGCTTCTTAAAAAGTGCAAGCTTGACGCCATTAATTCGGGTCGCGACAGCACCAAGAAGAGTGAAGTCGTGCGCGCAGCATTGCGCCACTTCGCGTCGCTTGCACCCGCGACGCAGCTAATGGAGCTAAACCAGCTCGATCCCGTTAAGACCGGTCGTCCGAAGAAGCAGAAGAAGTAACTAGCGACCGGTAGGCGCGACCCGGGTCGCGCTTGTCCTTGGTACGGCCATCATGGTGCCAACCAGCTTGAATGGGGTCGCACCTACCTAGCTTCATGCCTCAGACGGTGAAGTTCATTACGGCAGCGAAGTGGCAGCCGGTGCCTGTTGCCACGAATCCGTGCCACACCGCGTGGGCGAATCGCAGCCGCGAATCCAGCACGAAAAAGATCACGCCCACGGAGTAGGCAATGCCACCGGCCAAAAGCCAGAACACGCTGGCTGCGGGCACACGTTCAATCAGCGGCAACGCGGCAATCAGCACCGTCCATCCCATGGCCAGATAGAG
Organism: Burkholderiales bacterium; assembly: GCA_038246865.1. Lineage (GTDB taxonomy): Bacteria > Pseudomonadota > Gammaproteobacteria > Burkholderiales > Casimicrobiaceae > Casimicrobium. The sequence goes on along the minus strand of JBBRVM010000376.1, from coordinate 3,431 downwards.
TCCGGTCGAAACAAGCGGGTGTGAGAGTCGTTCAAATACTTTCAACGACGCACCCGTGAAAGCAAGCGCCCACACGCCCCCCAATCGCACCCACCCCCAGACATCGACGGGACCATCAAGAGCACTCATTGCGCCCATCGCAAATGGCGTGTAACTACCCGCGATGAACAGATAGATTGCGCCGAGATCGAGCCGCAGAAAGAGGCGTTTGGAAGATCCGTCAGGGAGCGCGTGATAAACCGTCGACGTTAAATACAAGAGCACCATCGTTGCAGCGAACACGGCGTATCCGATGATTTCCGTCATGCGCAACTCGTGATGGAAGCGCGCCACGAAGAGGAATGGCGCAGCGATCAGAGCCGCCAGCAGCATCAGGCCGTGGCTCAAACTGTTGGCGATTTCCTCCTGCGCACTTTGCGCGCGCCCGGTCTGATTCGACACAGCGTCGATCACTCAGGTAGGCGCATTAGAGCCTGTCCCATAAGGAGCGGCGTACCGTCGGCTATTTCGTCACACAGTGCAAATCCTTTTGGAGCGAACACGACGATGGTCGAACCATGCTGAAACCAACCCATTTCGTCGCCCTTTTGAAACGACGCATCACAGCGCATCAGATTCGGCCCGCGATAGCGCAAGTGCAACAACACGTCGAGAAAGTGCAGTCGAATACTCGCAACCAGTACGGCTGCGACAGCGACCAACAAAACCTCCTGTCCACTTTCTATGTGCGTGGTGTGAATCACAGCGCGCTCGTTCTTGCAAAACAGATTTTCCACGCGTTTAAGTGCGATGGGATTGACGTTCCAGGTGTCGCCTGAGATGTAATTCACCTGTTGCACCCGACAATCAAGCGGTGCATGAAAGCGGTGATACATGCTCGACGTAATGCGAATAGTGACGTAGCTTCCTTCCCGGTAGCGCTCCACCGCATCAGCGTCGCCAATCAGGTCGATCAACGTGTACGGGAAACCCTTGGCCTGAAACACCTGAACGCCGTTAATCGCACCACAAGCGCCAACAATTCCGTCACAGGGACTGGACAGAATTTGTGTGTCAGGATTGATGGGCCTGAGCCCCGGTTTCAACTCACGGATGAAACAGTCATGCAGGCTGGTGAAGTTCGATTTTTTTGCTTCTTCCAGGCGAATGTCGGCAAAGCGCCGCCACAGACCAATTGAGAAATCACGAACAAAGGGGGTTTCGATTTTGCTGAACCAGCCCATGAAGATCGTCAGTGAGCGTCGCGGAATGCGATTGGTCAGCAAGAAGTTCAACCGTTCCTGACTCATGAGTTGCTGGAAAAGGTCACGCAGTGTCACAAGCATTTCATCCCGCTCCGCTATACATCGGGGTAGGAGCAACTATGGAATTTTTGATGAACACTTTGACACTCGCCGCGCTGGCCGCAGTGATTCCGATTGCCGCATTGCCCAAACTCAAAGCCCGGATTCAGTTGTCTTTGGCCAAGCATCGCTCGCTCGCAGGACACGCCAAAATGTCTCGCCAGATTGCGAAATGGGTGCCTTACTACGAGTACGACGACGCCAATTTCTTTAAAGCGGACAACGCACCCGACGACGTGGCTGCGATCCGCCGCGCTGGTTTCACCAAACTCAGCGCGTTGTACGAATCGCGCTTTGCCATTAGCGCCCGAATGACGGCCGAGGTCGCGGACAGCGTCTCCGATTTGCAGTTCACCTCGCACTACCGCGTTCCGTTTCAGTTCAGTCGCTATGTTCGTGCGCATCTCAAGGGAGGGGTGTTCGTTAACCAGTCGGAAGGAGTGCTCGTTACGGATCTCGATGGGAATCAGTTCCTCGACCTGACGGGTTCGTACGGCGTGAACGTATTCGGCTACGATTTTTACAAGCGGTGTATTGAACGAGGCGCTGCGCAGGTACAGGCGTTGGGGCCCGTGCTCGGCGCATATCACCCGGTGATGGCAAAAAACGTGGCCCGACTGAAGACGATTTCCGGTCTGGATGAAGTCTCGTTTCACATGTCGGGCACCGAAGCGGTCATGCAGGCGGTGCGCCTCTCGCAGTACCACTCCAGGCGCACCCATCTTGTGCGATTTTGCGGCGCGTATCACGGCTGGTGGGGCGACGTGCAGCCCGGTGTTGGCAATCCGGTCGCAGCGAAAAATACTTACACGCTGAAAGACATGGATGCGGCCGCATTGAAAGTGCTGGCGACGCGACGTGACATTGCCTGCGTCTTGGTAAACCCGCTTCAAGCCCTGCATCCCAACGCCGGGGCACCCGGTGATTCTTCGTTGCTCGATAGTTCGCGACGGGCCGAGTTTGATCGCACTGCCTATACCGCGTGGCTGATGCAATTGCGTGAGGTGTGTACAGCACGCGGCATCGCACTGATCTTTGACGAAGTGTTTGTCGGATTTCGAATTGCCCGTGGCGGGGCTCAGGAATACTTTGGTGTGCGCGCCGACATGGTGACCTACGGCAAGACGTTGGGCGGCGGCTTGCCGGTTGGCGCGGTGTGTGGGAAGCGCGAATGGATGAAGCGCTTCCGCGATGACCGGCCGGCCGACGTATGCTTCGCACGAGGCACGTTCAACACTCACCCTTACGTGATGGGGGCGATGGACGCCTTTCTCGACTACATCGACACACCGGAAGCGCGGGCGATTTACGCGAGCGTGGATCAGGTGTGGGAGCATCGCGCCGCCGAGTTCAACCGTCGTTTGCAAAGCGAACAATTGCCGGTGCAAATCGCCAATCTGTCGTCCATCTGGACAGTGCTCTACACCCAGCCCAGTCGCTACAACTGGATGTTGCAGTATTACCTGCGCGCCGAAGGATTGGCACTTAGCTGGGTCGGAACGGGCCGCTTGATATTCAGCCTCAACTACACCGAAGAGGAATTCGCAACGGTCATGGATCGCTTCGTCGCCGCCGCCAAGGCAATGCAGCGCGACGGCTGGTGGTGGGCGAGCCCCGACGTGACGAACAAGGACATCCGGCGGAACATCGTCAAAGAATTGATCGCACACCGGTTTTAGGGACGTAGCCTCGCCGTCCGCGCGGGCGGCGAATTCGGACCGCAGGCGAAGCTCGTAGCCGCTATCGCTTGGCCACATTCAGGTCGATTAGCTCGCCGCGCATCAGATGAAGGGGAGCGCGGCAATAAAGCATGATGTCGTGAAACGGATCGGTCAGGATTTTGGTGAACCAAACCAGGCCAGTCTCGATGTCACGGATGAAGAACAGGTGGATCGTACGGAACAGCAGTCCGCCGACGCCAATGGCAAGCCACAACATACCGATGTTGTTGACAAATTCCGTCGTGTTCGCGGGTTTTGGCAATACGCCAAAGAACGTGGGATCGAACCAGAGCACGACGGGTGAAACAGCCCAGATAGCCATCAGTACGACTTTGCGCTTCAGGTTGTAGCCCACCTTGATGTCTTC
>JBBRVM010000375.1:0-4412 GCA_038246865.1 Burkholderiales bacterium | reverse complement strand
GGACCCAATCAGCACCCGCACAATGCTCATCAGCATCTGCGCGATCACAAACTCATGTAACCGCAGCGGGCTAACGAACAAATTTCCGAGGTTTCGCGCATACATCTCTTCGAGAAACGAGAGAAACAGCCCCAGCTCGCCTCTCACCAGCACGTCCCACAACAAAACGCCGGTCAGCAATATGCCCGGCACCGCCTGCAGCACGCCCTGACTGGCACTTTGCGGGCCGAGGTATTGGGTGACGAAACCCCACACCAGTAGCTGCATAACCGGGTAGTAGGCGAACGAAAAAAGACGCGGCCACGACTTGCGAATCAGGAAAAAGTGGCGAGACAACATGGCACCGATGCGGCGCGCTGAACTGCCTTGACGGTTCACAGCAGAACTCATGCGGTTTCTGCCCGGGAAATATCGAGGAACACTTCGTCCAGTGTGCCGCGTCCATACTTCGCAAGCAGTGCGGCGGGCGAGCCCTGATCGACAATTTCACCGCGCTTCAACATGATCACGTCATCGCACAAACGCTCGACCTCGGCCATATTGTGCGACGCCAGCAACATGGCGCAGCCAGACCGTTTACGATAGTTTTCAAGCAGTGTGCGCATTCGATCGCCAACATCCGGATCGAGCGAGGCCGTAGGTTCATCCAGTAGCAAGAGCTCGGGCGAATTGAGCAATGACTTTGCGAGGCTTACCCGTGTGCGCTGACCCGCTGAGAGGTTGGCGTAGGGCCGATCCGCAATCTCGGTCAAATCCAGCTCGGCAAGCAATTCGGCAATGCGCTTGCGCCAATCGTTCACGCCATACAAGCCTGCGAACACGCGCAAATTTTCGGTCACCGACAGTCGTTTTGGCAGATCGACGTAGGGTGACGTGAAATTGATTCGCGGCAGGATGTCGTAGCGTTTAGTGGCAAGCGGCAGGCCGAGTATTTCGATACTGCCCGCTGACGGCGTCAGAACGCCGAGAAGCATTGAAATGGTGGTGGTTTTGCCCGCACCATTGCCACCGAGCAGCCCGACGGTTTGGCCCGGCGCGACGGTGAACGATATGCCGCGAACTGCGTCTACCGCTCCGTAGGATTTTTTAAGGTCGCGCACCGCAATGGCGGCGCTACCGGGGATATCGGAGCTTTCGGAGTGAAGTAAATGGGGCGTGGACGTCATAAATGCACTGCGTTCGGAGTCAGGTTACAAGCCGTCGTTGCTTGCCAGCCTTCATCGGCTAATATGTTGTTTGCATAATTGGCACCAACCGTGTCGTAGCAGTACAGGAAATCCTCGTGTCCCTACCGTCCCAACCCCGGCCTCACATTAACGCCGCCAGCAAACTTCTTGGCGAGATCCATCAACAACTCGATTCGATTGTACTGGGCAAATCCGGGGTCACCCGCCTCGCCGTCACGTGCCTGCTCGCGCAGGGACATTTGCTCATTGAGGATGCACCCGGTCTTGGCAAATCGACGCTGGCGCTCGCGCTCGCGAAAACGTTCGGGCTCGACTACAACAAAGTCCCCTGCACCAACGACTTGCTGCCATCTGATCTGCTCGGCCTCTCGATTTGGGACAGCGCGGCTCAGGCGATGCGATTCACGCCGGGCCCGATTTTCGCGCAGCTTTTGCTGGCGGATGAGTTAAATCGCGCGCCGTCAAAAACACAAAGCGCGCTGCTGGAAGCGATGGAGGAACGACAGGTCAGCGTCGACGGCGTGAGTCGAAACCTGCCCGCCCCTTTCTTCGTGATCGCCACACAAAATCCGCTGGACCAGGTTGGCGTGTCGCCATTGCCGGAATCGCAGATGGATCGTTTCATGATGCGGCTCTCGCTCGGCTTCCCCAGCGCCGAAGCGGAAATCGAATTGCTGCGCGGCGGTGATCGCCGCGTGAGCGCTTTGGCGCTGACACCGGTGTTGACCGGCGATGCGTTGCAGAAACTTCAAAAGCTCATTGAGCAGATCCGCGTGTCCGAACCGGTACTGATTTATGTGCAGCAATTGCTTGCTGCAAGTCGCACCGGTGCCACCCGTCCGCTCTCGCCGCGCGCGGGTCTGGCGTTGTTGCGCGCCAGCCGTGCCGAGGCATTGCAATCCGGTCGCGACCATGTCTTGCCGGATGATGTGCAGGCCGTGTGGAGCGCCGTGGTCAGCCATCGTGTTGGCGCGAGCCACGACAGTCTGACCAAAGGCGTGCAACTCGCGCAAGCCGTGCTGATCGGCGTGCCCGCGCCGTGACGGCTGAAGCCGCATCGACCGCGCCTCCAGGCAAGAACACCCGTCCCGCATCGGATTGGTGGGCCAATCGCCTTGCGCGCTGGAACTCGAGTTTTGGCCGTACGGCGACGACGGCGACCGAGGTTGAGCTTGAACAACGACGCATTTACCTGCTGCCGACCGGACGCGGATTCTTTTTGATCATCACCGCAGTGATTCTGCTTCTGGTCGGCGTCAACTATCAGTTGTCTCTCGCCTATGTCGTCGCGTTTCTACTTGCCGGATTGATGCAGGCGGCGCTGCTGACCAGCTACCGAAATTTGCGTGGACTCGTCGTTGCCTCAGGTCGTTCGCCACATTGTCGTGTGGGCGACGAGGTTGCCTTCCCGATCACGCTCGCATCGCCAGAGCGCGCTCGTGAAGGCATCACGCTGGCGTCGCAAAACAGCGCAAAACAGTGGGCACACAGTGGACCGAACCGACTCAACGCCGACGAGCGGCAAGCTGCACCTTTGAGCTTTGTTGCGGGCAAGCGGGGCCTGCTCCCGCTCGCACGCATCACCGTCGAAAGCCGGGCACCTTATGGCCTCATTCGGGCATGGAGCTACGTCCATTTCGAATGGGTGGCGCTGGTCGAACCGCTCCCTGAGACGCCGCCACCCGCATTGCCAAAGGCTTCTGGCGCCGACGGTGCAAACACCGGGCGAACCCAAGTGGCGCATGATCCCGACAGTCTGCGCGAATTTGTTCACGGCGATTCGCTGCGTCGAGTCGCGTGGAAGCAGGTTGCGAAGTCCGGTCAGTGGTACACGCGAACCGGCGATACTGGAACGCGTCACGAAATCGATTTGTCATGGCAAATGGTGCAACTCACAGAAACTGAAGCGCGCCTCTCACGCATGGCAGCGTGGTTGCTCCGGGCGCATAACGAGAACTGCGCGTACTCATTGTCCATGCCCAATGCGCAACTGCCGCTCGCCGACGGCTCGCAGCAGTTTGCCGACGCCTCGATTGTGCTCGCGGTGTATCCATTGCGGCCCGAAGACGTGCGCGGATTGCGATGAGCACTGCCGCTGCGACTGGGCGGGCACTCCCGTGGCGATTGGGCAAAGGTCGCGATACGGGATTGGCATCAAAACGCGTTGTGCTCGCCGATCCAGATCTGCGCGCTCGTCGCTTTATGGCGTTTGCCGTCGCGCTCGCCCAGGGAGCCAACGTGCTGGCGATGAAACCACTCATCATCGTCGCCGGCCTAGCGGCACTGTTGCTCTGTGTGCTGGTTCGCGAGGCACCGCGCCAATGGTTCTGGCGCATGGGGCTTATCCTGTTGACGTTGGCAACAGGCGGTCTTGTTTTCGTCGAATACGGCAAGTTGTTCGCACGCGATTCAGGCATTGCGCTGCTGTTCATTCTCGGCCCGCTCAAATTAGTCGAAACAAAGACCACACGCGACTTCATGGTGGTTTGGGGCATGGCGATGGTGCTTTTCGTTGCCAGTTTTTTTGAGAATCTGGGGCTTGTTGCCGCGCTTTCGGTCGCCCCCATCATCATCGTTTACGTCGCAGCGCTTCGCATGTTTGATGCCCCCGCGTCGGCACCGGCTGCGCCAACACTTTGGCAACATATCAAAGGCGCGACTGCACATACGCTTCTCGGCATCCCGCTGGCGGCTATGCTTTTTGTGCTGTTCCCGCGTGCCACCGCGCCGCTATGGGGCATGAATGACCCCGCCACTGGCAGAAGTGGGTTGTCCGATGAAATGCGGCCCGGAAATATCTCGAAGCTGATTCTTTCGAAAGAAACAGCCTTCCGTGTGGAGTTTGAAGACCGCAAGCCGCCGCAACAAGCGCTCTACTGGCGCGGGCCGGTGCTGCGTGAATTTGATGGATTGACCTGGAGTGTTGGCTTATCCCAGACGCCTTCACGGATGGGTGGCGACTTCCTGACCTTCACGCCGGAAGAGCATGCTCGCGAGGCGATCAATTACACGGTGACGGTGGATCGACAGGAATCGCGCTGGCTGCCCATCCTTGAATTGCCAGTCGCGTATCCGTCAGGCCCGGCGGTGGAGCGCGCCGTGTTTCTCTCCGACGCCCAACAAATTGGTGTGCGCCGCGCCGCCAACGGCGCAACGCAGTACCGCGCGCAATCCTTCGCCCGAGGATCGTATGTCGCAAACGAGCCCGACGCGCAGAGCCCGGAG
>JBBRVM010000374.1:0-4414 GCA_038246865.1 Burkholderiales bacterium | reverse complement strand
GTGGCCAAGCGCCGCGGCAAAACGATCAATGAGCTGGCGATTCCCGCCCAGCTGAAGGATGCGACCGTGCGTAGCGACCCCGAGGGTCGAAAGCGTGGGGAGATCAGGTAGCAAAAGACGGCCAGCGCTAGCACCGACTCCGGGAAAGCCTGACGGTGCAGCGATCAGGGGTTCGTTCATCCGCGTTGCCCATCGGCGGGCCCATCCAAAGCGCGATTTAAGGCGGCGCACCACGCCGTTTTGTGGCGATTCGTGCCACACAACGGCGCGCGCCGTGCTCCACTCGGCCACGGCAATATCGCGTGAATAGGTCCAGCCAGAACCGGTCTCCTCGTGACTCAGCAAATGAGTGAAGTCGAACTCACGGAGCAGGGCCTCAAATACTGGCACCACCGAGCCAACGCGCACCCACAGCGGCAGGCCAAGTGCGGCCAGGCTGGAGCGGAGCACCGCTAAACTTTGCAGCGTGAAATCCAGATGCTGCGCATCAAACTCGGGGCTGGCCAGCCATTCTGGTTCGATCACAAAGATGCCCGCTGCGGCGTCACATAGCGCGGCAGCGTGCAACGGCGCATGATCGACGCTGCGCAAGTCACGTTTAAACCAAACTAAAGCGCGCGTGGGCATGAACAACAGTGCCTTTTACGGGGCTCAATTTACGACAAAAATTCTTTGGCTTTTTCGTTAAAGCCAATCTGCGTCGGGGCTATGCGTCAAAATCGCCGATAGTCGGCTTTGACGTTTTTAAACGCTTGGCCCAATATCAGCGGCAGTTTCAGCCGAAAGCGGATCAGCTAATACTGCGATGGTCAATTAGTAAGCGGCGACCCAGTATCCGACGTGCTAACGGCAGTAACCACCCCGTCGGCCTGTTTGTCGGCGTGATACGAAGAGCGCACCATCGCGCCAACGGCAGCATGCTTGAAGCCCATCGCATGCGCCTCACGCTCGAACATGGCGAACGTATCGGGATGTACATAACGCAGCACAGGCAAATGGCCCTGCGACGGTTGCAAATATTGCCCGATAGTCAGCATGTCGATGTGGTGCTCGCGCATGTCGCGCATCACTTGCAGGATCTCTTCGTCAGTTTCACCGAGGCCGACCATCAGGCCGCTCTTCGTGGGAACATTTGGAAATTTCGCTTTGAAATCGCGCAGCAGTGCGAGCGAATGCGCGTAGTCGGAACCGGGGCGCGCCTGTTTGTAAAGGCGGGGCACGGTTTCCATATTGTGATTCATGATGTCAGGCGGCGCGGCCTCCAGAATGGCCAGCGCCTTGTCGACGCGCCCGCGGAAATCGGGCACCAGCACTTCAACGGTAGTGTGTGGCGATTGCGCGCGAACTTCCTTGATGCATTCGACGAAATGACCGGCACCGCCATCGCGCAAGTCGTCGCGATCCACGCTGGTAATCACCACATATTTCAGGCGCAGCGCGGCGATGGTTTTAGCCAGATTTTTCGGCTCGTCAATGTCGAGCGGATTGGGGCGACCATGGCCGACATCGCAAAACGGACAGCGCCTAGTGCAGATGTCACCCATGATCATGAAGGTGGCCGTGCCCTTGCCGAAGCATTCGCCGATGTTCGGGCAGCTCGCCTCTTCGCACACCGAATGCAGATTGTGTTCGCGCAGGATTTTCTTGATCTCGCCGAAGCGGGCTGCGGCCTCGCCGGTGGGCGTTTTCACGCGAATCCAGTCCGGCTTGCGCAGCATTGGCGCGGCGACCACCTTGATCGGGATGCGAGCGGTTTTGCCTTCGCCTTTATGCTTGACGCCTTGCGCGTTACTCGGCAACGTTGAGTCAGTGGTTACGGCTGATGAAATAGCGATGTCCATCGCCCTATTTTGTCACGTAGCGGGCGCATTCAATTTTCGTTCGAGTTCGTGGGCCAACGCCGTTCCAGCCGCGTCCAGAGGCACTTTCACGCCCAACTCATGTAGATGAGTCACCTGCAAACCCTCAAAGCCGCAAGGGTTGATGAAGGAAAACGGCGTTAAATCCATGTCCACGTTGAACGCGACGCCGTGATAGGTGCAACCATTTCTTATCTTCAGGCCAAGTGAGGCAATTTTGGCTTCTTCAGGCTCTTTCAACTTGACATAAACCCCAGGCGCATCACGCTTGCCGTAGGCCGCAATTGCAAACGAAGCCAGCGTCGCGATCACCGCATTCTCAATCCGCATCACCAACTCACGCACGCCATACCCAGCGCGCTTCAGATCAAACAGCACATAAAGCATGGCCTGCCCCGGCCCGTGATAAGTGATTTGCCCGCCTCGATCTGTTTTGACGACGGGGATATTGAGCGGATTGAGCAGGAGGTGTTCCGGCTTGCCTGCAACGCCCTGAGTGAACACGGGCGGGTGTTCAACGATCCAGAGTTCGTCTTCTGTTCCGTTCGTGCGGGCGTCGGTGAAGGCGCGCATGTCGGCCCACGCGGTTTCATAGTCAACGCGACCCAACGACCGGATTTTCACGAAGAATGGCCTATCTAAAGCGCCCAGACAACGTCTATGTGATCGGTCAAATCCTGATACAGCGAATCCAGTTGCGCTTTGGATTGCGCGACAAAATTCACCGACACGGCGAGGTATTTGCCACCGCTAGATTCACGCACCGTCACCGTTGTTGGATCAAAATCTTTGACGTGACGGCTCACAATTTCGACCACCGTTGCTTCAAGGCCGGGCGTGTTTTTGCCCGCGACTTTCAACGGATAGTCGGTCGGGAACTCGAACAGCGTGTCTTTGTACGCCGCGACCTTGGCGGGAGTCTGTGCGGGATGTATGGGTTCAGTCATGGCCGTACAAATCCGCTTGAACCAGAGCAAACATTTTCTTGAACACAGGACCCGGTTTGCCTTTGTGCGCGGCATTGCCAATCGGTTTGTTGTCAAGCGTGGTAATCGCGAGCACGCCTTTGCTGGAGGATGAGAGCCACATCTCGTCCGCAGCCCACATCTCTGCCTCCGACACGGGACGGACTTCCAGTTTCATACCCGCTTTTTTCGCGAGATCGAACACCGCGTCCAGCGTGATGCCGCCCAGAATGTGATTGTCCTTGGGCGCTGAAACGATGGTGTCGCCGAACACGCAGAACACGTTTGATGCCGATGCTTCCGTGAGGAATCCATCGCGCAACATCACGACCTCCGCGCCGCCCTGCTCGCTGGCGTGTTGCTTCGCGAGCACGTTGCCGAGCAGCGAAATGCTCTTGATGTGGCAGCGGTGCCAGCGTGTGTCCGGGAAGGTGTAGCACGGCACGCCGTTGTCGATTTGCTCCTGCGTGAGCTTCGGCAGCGGATTCGACATCATGAATACCGTGGGCGTGACGCCAACCGGAAAGCTATGATCGCGCTTGGCAACGCCGCGCGTGACTTGCCAGTACACGCCCTGATCATGCGTGCCATTTTTTTCTACGATGTCATGAACGAGCTTCGTCCATTCAGCGTTCGAATACGGATTGGTCAGGCCGATTTCTTTACACGAATTGTTCAGACGAACCAGATGCCCCTCAAGCCGATACGGCTTGCCGTTGATTACCGGAACGTATTCATAAACGCCATCGCCATAAATAAAGCCACGGTCAAGCACGCTGACCTTGGCGTCTTCAATTGGCATCCATGCGCCATTCAGAAAAATCATTTCACCAACCCTTTAAAGAAGAGGACCACGGAGTGCCACATCCGCTTCCAGATGGGGGCACCGGGCGCAGATTCCATTGCGATGATGTTGCGCTCGTAAATCAAATTGCCAGCGCGTTTGACTTTGAGCAAACCTACGGTGTCGCCCGCTGCGATGGGGCCGAATTTCGGTTCAACGATGGTCAACTCGTTGGTGATGTCCCAGACTTTTCCCGTTGTGGTGACAGCGGTGACATCATCGTTGAAACCGACGGGAATGGAATCCACGGTGGACTTCCAGACAGTCAATTGCTGGATCGGCTTCTTGGCTTCGTACAAGCGCTTGGGCTCGAACGCGGTGAATGCCCAATCGATCAATTTGCGCGAATCGTTGATGCGTGCGGACTCAGACGGCGCACCGAGTACTACGATCAGTAATTTGCGCGGCGAACGATTGACCGTGGTGATCAAACACCAGCCCGCCGCATCCGTATGGCCAGTTTTCAGGCCATCTACCGTAGGGTCAAGAAACAGCAATCGATTGCGATTTTCCTGAGTGATCTTGTTGAACGTAAACGATTTCTCGGCGTAGAACTTCGTGTACTGCGGAAAGTCGCGCATCAGCGCGAGCGACAGTATGGCGAGGTCATGCGCGGTCGAATGGTGGCCCTGTTGCGTGAGGCCGGTCGGATTCAAAAACTCGGTGTCATCCATGCCGAGCTTCTTGGCCTGACGATTCATTTTAGTGACGAATTCGCCCTCGTTTCCGGCAACTGCAATCGCAAG
>JBBRVM010000373.1:0-4416 GCA_038246865.1 Burkholderiales bacterium | reverse complement strand
GGCGCGGGAAAGCATCAAGTTGTTGGGACCGAGCGCGCTAGACCTTAATGAATAATCAAGAACCCCAGAAATCGTTCGCAGCGAATTCGGCGCGACTGAAATATCTCTTGCGAGCATCGCTTGTGGACTACTCCACACCTGAACCGTACTCCACAAAACAAACAAGATCAGGATCGCATAAAGCGCACCGACAGCTTTCAAACCGCGCACATGCCTCGCGCTGAAATTAATTTTTGCGGCAAAACCGTAGAAAGCAAGCAAAAGACCAACGCCAGGAAGATAGTTGCGGTGTTCGAAATACAGCTCAAGAGGGATGAACGTCGACTCCAACGCGTGGCCGATAAAGAACCACGCGACGCCAAAAGCGATCCAGAAATTCTGCTTTTGCACCGCGTAAAGTCCAGCGGCGAAAAGACATATCAGCAGTAACGCGGCTGGCAGGGTTAGCCATGGGTCCACCAGTGAAGTCGAAGCTTTGAAATCATCCTAAATAAGCCCCAGATTAGTGCTCATCGGTGCGAATAGATTGACCGCATACGACAGGCCTGCTCGAGGCTGCGACAATAATCTTTCAATTAAAGTAAAGTCGCGAAATTCATATCCGCTGGAGAACGGCACGCCATATGCAACTATCCATCCAGTAGCGCCTAACGCCGTCAACAGAATCACCAGCGCTGCCGGCCGATAAATAGGAGTTGCTGGCGAACTTTGCCGATTCAGAAGCAAATGTAGCGCAAGCACCAGCGGCACCGTTAAAATTCCATTTTCCTTAGAGTAAGTAGCTGCGGCAACAAGCGCTGGAAGCAGGATTAGCGCGTACAGATAGCCCGCCATTGGTGCGCCACGTTTAAACGCCAGTCGCGACTTCAAGTAGGCAATAAGGCAAAGCAGCGAAAAGAATGCGCTAAGCAGCGCCATGCGCTGAACCACGTAAAGCACTGTACTTACGCTGCTGGGTGCCGCTAACCAAAAGACGCAAAGAAAATAACAGAACAGGTTGCTCATCCGCGATGAGGTCGGCAACTGCTCGTTAATGGTCCTAAGCAAGACCAGCAGTAAAAATCCATTTGCAAAATGCAGTGCCAAATTGACGGCCTTGAATGCCCGCGGCTCGACACCGAAAAGCTCAGCGTTTGCAACAAACGACAGCATGCTGATGGGGCGGCCGAGCAGTCCGGAACCATTCGTAAAAACAACGCCTTGCCATGAGAGTTCGCCGTGATCGAACCTGAAGGTTGAGGCAAGATTTGCGAAGTCATCAAGCGCGAATCCGCCCGCTAATCCAGGGAGATAAAGCAAAGCTACACACGCAGCGCCCAGCAGAAAGAAAACAAAGTTGTTCCAGCCGATGCCTACGCCCCCAGGGCGCTTCACAAACATCAGCGATTCATGCTCGACACGTGGACGACCGAAAGCGCGGGAGCACTGATCCGCCTCTGCAATTCCAAGTGATCACACCGCTCTGGAAGGAAGGCGTCACCCTCAAGGTATTGTCGGCCCCAAGCTCTGGAATTCGTCCAGGCGATACATTATAAGTCACTTCAATCACCCCGTTTGCTAACACATTGATGCTAGAAACTAAGCTGCTCGTGGTGGTTGATGGTATACCGGCCTGTGCATTTGTCGCAGGCCATGCGCCCGTCGAGAGCCTCGTATCGGATACGGCCGACTTCGCCCCTGTTGAAAGATACATTCCCTCGGCTACTTTCGCGCGTACCGTGTAGTCGCTGAAAGCCGGAATCGCGATAGCAAGCAAAATCCCGAGAATTGCGATTACGATCATGAGTTCTATGAGCGTAAATCCGCGATGGATAATATTCACAATAACCTCTACTGGGAAAAGTGGACAGAAAGTTCAAGATTTAAAATGAATCCCTTCGGAGAAATCCCATGCAGATTTTATGCCACCCGCGACTGGCTCTCGGCGCTAGTCGAAAAGCCTACTGCAACGAGCCGATAAATTTTTTGGTCCGTACTCGGAATCATCGCGGACTCGACGTCTGTCGCAAATTAAGGACAAAAAAAAACCCGGCACTGGAGCCGGGTTTTCCATTGGACTTCGCTTTTTAGCGAAATCTTTAGGTCCTAAGGACGGCAGGTCGACGGGCGGAAGCGCGGGACAACGGTGCCAAGCTCGCAATTCCACGTGATCGAGCTGCCGGTGAACGAAGGAGTGACGATCATGGTGTCGGCTCCGGCGAGTTCGGGAATGCGACCGGCGGTGGTGTTGTAATCGACCGTAATGACGCCACCAGCGCCTATTAAGATGCTGTCAACCAAGCTACTGACGATAGTAGCGGCCAAGCCGGCTGCAGCATTGTTACCAGGCCATGCGCCCGTAGAGAGACGGGTCTCTGAAACCGATGATTTTGGGCTGGTTGCGAGATTCATGCCTTCTGAGACCTTGGCGCGAACGGTGTAGTCGCTGTAGGCCGGGATGGCGATTGCAAGCAGGATGCCGAGAATGGCGATCACGATCATCAGCTCGATCAGGGTAAAACCTTTCTGGATAGATTTCATGGAATTTTCCTTAGTTGAAGGGTGTTGCTGCGGGTAAAAGTTGCTGGCGATGAACGGTTCGATTGGTTCTGCATCTTCGCCGTTCCCTCTAGACCGTGCATTGATCGTGCCAACAGACAGCGTGCGTCTGAACTTTTTTCGACGTACGCGACGATGGTATCACTCCAATCCCAATTTCTTCAGCCGATAGCGCAGCGCCCTGAAAGTGAGCCCCAGCTTTTTCGCCGCTGCGGTTTTGTTGTAGCGGCATTCTTCGAGCGCTTTGTTGATGGTGTCGCGTTCGATTGTGTCGATCATTTCGGCCAAGTTGACGTTGCCGGCGGCGTCGCGGATGGCCGGCTGCTCGCCGGTGCGGCGCGGGCCAGCGCTTGGCATTTCGCCGGTTCGGCGCGCTGCAAGGGGGCCGCCGAGCATCAGGTCGGAGGCGTTGATCTGGCTGCCTTCGCACAGGGCGATGGCGCGTTCGAGGGTGTTTTCGAGCTCGCGCACGTTGCCCGGAAAGTCATACGCAACCAGGCTTGCCAGCGCATCGCGCGCGAGGGTGGGCCGGTCCACGTCCCACTCCGGGGCCAGGCGGTCCAAAATGCGCTGGGCCAGTGCGGGAATGTCTTCGGTGCGTTCGCGCAGCGGCGGCATTCTGAGCTCGATCACGTTGATGCGGTAGTAGAGATCCTGGCGAAACTGCCCTTTCTCGACCAGTTGTGACAAATCCTTGTGCGACGCGCTTAAGATCCGGACGTCGATTGGGGTTTCGCTGCGCGCGCCGATCGGGCGCACGGTTTTTTCCTGAATCACGCGGAGCAGTTTGACCTGCATGTGCAGCGGCAAATCGGCCACTTCGTCTAAAAACAGCGAGCCGCCGCTGGCCGCCTGGAACAGGCCGTCTTTGTCGCCGACCGCGCCGGTAAAGCTGCCTTTTTTGTGGCCGAAGAACTCTGACTCCATCAGCTCGCTCGGAATCGCGCCGCAGTTGACCGGCACGAATGGCCGCCCAAAGCGCGGGCCAAGGTCGTGGATCAAGCGCGCCGCCAGCTCTTTTCCGGTGCCTGATTCGCCGGAGATATGCACCGGCGCCTGGCTCCGCGCGAGCTTGCCGATGGTGGCGCGCACGCGCTGCATCGCCAGCGATTCACCGGAAAGACGCTGGCTTGAGTTGTTGGAATCCTTGGTTTTTTCGGCGCGCAGACGCAGTGCGGCCTGCACTAGGTTGCGCAGCACGTTGAGATCAACCGGCTTTGAGACAAAGTCAAAGGCGCCCGCTTTGAGCGCGAGCACTGCGGCTTCGGTGTTGCCGTGTGCGGTGATCATGGCGACCGGCACATCGGGGTAGGTTTTGGTGATGTGCTCAATGATGTCCATGCCGCTGCCGTCGGGCAGGCGCATATCGGTAAAACACAGATCGACTTTTTCGGTGGCGAGCATTTGCAGACCGCCGCCCACGCTCATGGCCGTGCTGACCTTGAGCCCCATCCGCCCAAGCGTTAGCTCCAACAGTTCAAGGATGTCGGGCTCGTCATCAATAATCAGGGCGTGGTGGCCGTTCATGTCAACATTTATGAAAAATGGGCTTCAAGTGTCCCGCGCATGGCGGCTTACTTCAAGTCTTTGGGGTTGGGAGTTGCAAACTGAATCCGAAAACAGGCGCCGCCGGTCACGATCGGGATGTAGTCAAGCTCGGCCTGATTGGCTTCGCAAAGCTGATGCGCCAAGTAAAGACCAAGACCGGTGCCTTCGTGGTGCGTGGTGAAAAAGGGCTGAAACACTTTTTGCGCATTTTCCGGCGTGATTCCAGGGCCTTGGTCGATCACTTCCAGAATCGGGCCCTTGCGGCCATCTAGAAAGGCGGTGCGCAGGATGACCACCGCGAGCGCATTTTCTTTGCGCCCGTAGCGCAGC
>JBBRVM010000372.1:0-4417 GCA_038246865.1 Burkholderiales bacterium | reverse complement strand
GTATTTCAGGTCTGGTGTGCGCCTACATCCTTGGTCCGCGCAAAGGCTATGGTCGCGAACCGTTTGAGCCTTACAACCTGGGTCTGACCATGGCCGGTGCTGGGCTGCTGTGGGCAGGCTGGTTCGGATTCAATGCTGGCTCGGCAGTCGCCTCCGACGGGCGCGCCGGTCTGGCGATGGCAGTGACCCATATCGCAGCGTCTGCGGGGGCCATTTCGTGGATGCTTGGCGAATGGCTGGTGCGTGGTCGCCCGTCGCTGCTGGGCCTGTGTTCGGGCCCTGTGGCAGGTCTGGTTGCCATCACACCAGCGGCCGGATTTGTCACGCCGCGTGCCGCGCTGATCATCGGTGTTGTGGCTGGTCTGGCCTGCTATTGGGGAGCCACAGGGCTTAAGCGCATGCTTAACGCCGATGATTCTCTGGACGTGTTTGGCGTGCATGGTATCGGCGGTATTGTCGGCTCACTGCTAACCGGATACTTTGCCAGCAAAAACATCTCTGGTACGACTGGCAGTGTTGCCACACAGGCGATCGGAGTGGCAGTCGTGCTCGGCTATAGTGGAATCATGACCGCCGTGCTGCTGGGCGTGACCAAAATTATCGTAGGACTTCGAGCGGACGAAAACTCGGAGCTCACAGGCATGGACGTATCGCAACATCGTGAACATCTCGGAACTTGACCCCGATTATTTTTCAAGGGATCCCGCATGCTGAATAATGAAAAGCTAGCTATCGCCGCTCATTTGCACGTCGTGCTGCGACGTAAAACAGGTCGTGTCACTGATACGGAGTGGATGGCGACGAACGCCGAATACGCGGCTGAGATCGTCCGCTTTGCGCGCGCCGCGGCTGCCGAAGATGGTCACGCAGAGCTCGCTGATTGGGCGGCGAAACTGGAGCTTGCGATGGCTCCCGAAGCGCCATCAAGGCCTGCACGCGAGAGGATTTTTGGAACACTATTCACGGGTTCCAGAGCGAGCTTGCCAAGCGTGCCGAGTGTGTCGCCTGCCCTTGATGCGACCATGGATGCGCCGGATAGCGATGTGCATCAATATGTGCGCGGGATTCGCTAGCGGTGCCTATCGATTCAGGTTTTCATTTCGCAATCGCGAGATGCCAAACCGGGAACGGCGCTAGGCAAGCGCCTCGGCCAGCTCGGTCTCCAGCGTAATTCGCGTCGTCTCTTCTGCAAGCCGTCCGCCGGAGACAACGAACACGTCTTCTGCTCGTGCACCCAGGGTGTTAACGCGCGCTGTCTGAATTGAGATTCCACGCTTCGACAGCACCTCGGCGATACGTGCAAGCAAGCCCGTGCGATCCGCGGCGACGATTTCGAGCACGAAACGATGTCCCTGCTCGTCGCCAGTAATTTCAATGAGCGGCGTGATGGGGAAATGCCGCTGCTGACGTGTCGGTTTGCCGAGCAGAGTTCTGGGCAACGCTTTGTCGCCGGTCAGAACTTCGATGAGCGAATGTTCAACCAGTTGCGTAACATCGCGGTAAGCAACGCTAACCGAGCCGGGGTTAACGACCGTAAACGTGTCGAGTGCATAGCCAGTCTTTGCCGTGTGAACGCGGGCATCCAGCACCGAAAAATTCAGTCGCGCAAACACGTTCATGATGCGAGCAAACAGCTCCGCACGATCCTTGACGTAGACCATGATCTGCAAGCCTTCGCCAGACGGCATCAGGCGCGTTCGCACGACGGGCTTTTCCGTATCCACCCGGTAGAAGAGGTTGCGCGCATGCCATGCGATCTCGTCGGCGCTGTGGCGTTGCAGATAGACGGAGTCAAGTGTTCGCCAGAATTTCTCGGCACGTTCGACGTTGATCGCGTAGAGCGCGAGCAGGCGCCGCGCCTCGACCAGACGATCAGCGAGCACGTCAAACACGCTCGACTCCCCCGTCGAGTTGAAGTGCCAGCGCGTCGAACGAAAAAGCTGCTCCAGCAGACGCGCTTTCCAGTTGTTCCAGACCTTCGGGCTGGTGCCGCGAATGTCGGCAACCGTTAACAGATAGAGCGCCAGCAAATGCTTTTCGTTACCCACCAGTTGCGCAAATTCCCGCACCACAGTCGGGTCCGCGATGTCGCGTTTCTGGGCGAACGACGACATCGTCAAATGATGTTCAACCAGCCACGCCACGAATTCAACATTCTCGGGTGACAGACCAATCATCGCGCAATACTCGCGAGCATCCATCATGCCAAGCTGCGAATGATCGCCGCCACGGCCCTTGGCGATGTCGTGAAAGACACAGGCCAGATACAGAACTTCGCGCTCGGGAAATTCCTGCATGAGCTGGCTGCACAGCGGGTACTCATGCGAGTGCACTGGGTCGGCGAAACGCCGCATGTTTCGCAGCACCATCAGGATGTGATGGTCGACCGTGTAAACGTGGAACAGGTCGTGTTGCATCTGCCCGACGATACGCGCCCAGGGCGGTACCAGTTCACCGAGAACGCCCAGCTCACTCATTGCCTTAAGTGCGTGGTAAACGCCGTGGCCTCCACGTAAAAAATCAAGGCACAGAGCGCGACAATCATTGGTTCCGAACGCACCGTCGGGCAGCACATCGACCGCACGCAGAATGGCGCGCCGCAATTCAGGCGTGAAGCCCTGATGTGTGCGATCACGATGCAGAATCTGGAACGCCTGCAAGGTCTCAAGCGCAGACAGGTTGGAGCCTCGCGTGATTAAGTCCAGCTTGCCATCACGGGCCGAGAACGGCGTGCCCAGAATCGGCGTCTGCCGTGCGTTGCGATCGCTGGTAAGCGCATCAATGAGGATGTCGTTGAACAGTCGCAATTGCCGCGCGGACTGGTAGTAGCGCTTCATTAACACTTCGCTGGCGCGCAGACCGGCGGCGGCAGTAATTCCGAGTGCTTCAGCCAGTGAATTTTGTAGTTCGAAAACCAGTCGATCTTCGCGACGATGCGCTAGCAAGTGCAATCGTGCGCGCAGAAATTTGATCTGCCGGTACGCCTCCGAGAGGCCGTCGCATTCATGGCGATTGATGTAGCCCTGAGCCACTAGTGCTTCGAGCGAGGACGCGCCGGTGATTGCTCGCGCCAGCCACAACACCATCTGAATATCACGCAAGCCGCCAGGGCTTTCCTTGATGTTGGGCTCAAGGTTGTACGCGGTGTCTTCGAAGCGAACATAGCGTTGCTGCTGCTCGAAACGCTTGGCTTTGACGAAGTGATCAACATCGAATGTTTGCTGCCAGCGCTGGTCGAGCTGACGGGGGATGTCTGCCGCGCCTACAATCACGCGGCGCTCCAAAATTGACGTCGCGACGGTGATGTCCGCTTCGGCCTGCGCAATGCAGTCTTCCACTGATCGCACGCTGTGGCCGATCTCGAACCCCAGGTCCCACGCCTCGCTCAGGAACGCTTCGATGCCAGCCATCGACTCCACATCGGCACCATCGTGCAGCAGCAGGATGTCGACATCAGAGTGCGGAAACAATTCGAATCGCCCATAACCACCCACCGCCAAAAGCGTCAGCGGTTGTTTGTGCAAGTTATGGCGATGCCACTGCTGGATGAGCACGTCATCGACCGCCAATGCATGTGCGCGCAATGCTGCATCGATATGGACGTTGTTTTCTAGCGCGTCAAAAATCAGCGCACAGTGCGACTGATAGGTGCGCCGCAAATCCGCGAGTGAAGGCAACTCCGGAGTGGCTTCAGGCTGAGCGGGCGCGGAGTCGAGCTCCGATGCCGGCGCACTAATTGCGGTCATGACGTCACCGCGTCACAGCGTCAGAGCGCCGGTGGCGGCGGCGTTCCCGCAGATACGGTGGTGACCTCGTAACCCGTTTCAGTCACGAGAATCGTGTGCTCCCATTGTGCTGACAAACTATGGTCAGCGGTCACCGCTGTCCAGCCATCGGCCAGCGTGCGGATACCGGGGCGTCCTGCGTTGATCATAGGTTCGATGGTGAACATCATGCCGGGGAGCAAACGCATGCCAGTACCTGGCTTGCCGTAGTGCAGCACCTGTGGTTCTTCGTGATACTTTTTACCGATTCCGTGACCGCAGAATTCACGCACTACCGAGTAACCCATCGGCTCCACATAACTTTGAATCGCGTGACCAATGTCTCCCAAAGTCGCGCCAGGTTTGACGACGCGAATACCACGCCACATCGCCTCGTAGGTGGCTTCGGCCAGACGCTTGCCCGCGATGGTGGGCTTGCCAGCGTAATACATGCGGCTGGTATCGCCAAAGTAGCCATTGACGATCATCGCGACGTCGATATTGATGATGTCGCCATCCTTCAGTTTCTTGTCGCCGGGAACACCGTGACATACGACGTGATTGACCGAAGTGCAGATCGATTTTGGAAACGGCGAATGGCCGGGCGGAGTGTAATTAAGGTTCGCCGCGATCGCCTTTTGCGTTTCCACCAT
>JBBRVM010000371.1:0-4435 GCA_038246865.1 Burkholderiales bacterium | reverse complement strand
TTTCCCGCCTCTAGGCCGAGCAGCGTTTTTTAAGACTAGACCCGCTCGCTGAAAACACGCTGTTTGACGCGCATCAACCCAGTGGCCTGCCTGCGGTAGCAAACTGAAGGGCTGTGTCATCAGTTTTGGAGAGCGCATGGCGTCCAGTCGAAGCAAACGTTCCAATCCCGCAACCGCAAATTCCAAGGCTAAAGCGAAAGCGCCTGCCACTCCCAAAGCACGAAGCAGGGCAAACAGTTCAACCGCAAAAACGTCGGGTTCCCGTCCGCCTCGTCGTGTGGCAAAAGGCGACACCGCGCCAAACATGAAGCGAGACGCGCTGGAGAGATTTACGGCACGTGAGGCGGCAAAAGGCGCTGAAAGCACGGAGCTTTCGGCGTTGCAATCGGTGCTCGACGGCAAGCAAAGCGGCGCGGATAAAGCCAAAGCGCTGCGCGCGTTGCTTGATGGTGCTTCAAGCGATGATCTGGCCGCGATTCAACGACGTTTGCTAAACGCGAAACGCGATGGCGGCAGGCTCGCAAAATTGAACCCCGATGAAGTGCTGTCGGAGAATTGGCGCGACGGCGGCTATCCATACAAAAACCTGATGCTGCGCAGCAATTACGAGCAGCATAAATACCGCTTGCAAGTGGAGCTGCTGAAATTGCAAGCGTGGGTCAAAGCCACGGGGCAGCGCGTGGTGATTCTGTTTGAGGGGCGGGACGCTGCGGGTAAGGGCGGCACCATCAAGCGCATGATGGAGCACTTGAATCCTCGCGGTGCGCGCGTGGTGGCGCTTGAAAAGCCCACGCCTACGGAGCAGGGGCAATGGTATTTCCAGCGCTATGTGCAGCATCTGCCTACCTCTGGAGAGATCGTGCTGTTTGACCGCTCCTGGTACAACCGCGCGGGGGTTGAACGTGTGATGGGGTTTTGCACCGACGGCCAATACGACGAATTTATGCGACAAACGCCTGACTTCGAGCGCCACCTCGTGCGCAGCGGCGTACACCTCTTCAAGTTCTGGTTTTCGGTGAGTCGCAAAGAGCAGCGCCGCCGGTTCAAAGAACGGGAAAATCACCCGCTCAAGCAATGGAAACTGTCGCCGATTGATAAAGCCTCGCTCGACAAATGGGACGACTACACGCACGCCAAAGAGTCGATGTTCTTCGATACCGACACCGCGGATTCACCGTGGACGGTGATCAAGAGCGATTGCAAAAAACGCGCTCGACTCAACGCCATGCGCTACGTGCTGGCGAAGCTGCCGTACGATGCGAAAGACTTGAATGCCGTTGGCAAAATTGACAGCCTGATCGTGGGCCGTGCGCACGTGGTGTACGAGCGCGGCGAGCGGACGGCTCCGTCGGTGGCAACCGTGAGTTGACGAATCGCGATCCGATTCGATGTCTTCGTCATCCCGCTCCTGCCTTCGCCGGGATGGCAAGGTAGACGGGAGCAGAATCAATTGAATCCAAATAAACTCGGCAACGGATTCGGCACTTTTAGAGTACAGATCATCCCGTCGAATTTCGGTGCAGTTACCGAGGCGAGCAGCATTGCAATCTGCGGGGCTCCGAACGGATGACTGGCGCCAGTCTTTTGGAGCCCTGCGGAGGCGAGCGACCACGCGATACCCTCTGAAAAACAGCATGATGACAACTGCGTTGCCCACTCAGCTTTTTCTTGAAATGCCGTACCGACGTGGGCTAATCGACTATTTAGGATTTTGTCGACTTTTAATCAAAATCCGTCCTAGCCCCGGTTAAATGATCATTTCAGCAAAAAGCCGTTAGGGAGATAACTCACGCCTGCGTGCAAAAAATCGTTCGTGGGTTAAGCAAAAAGACAACGGCACACGGTTTGCTTACTATTGCACCAAGATCGCGCCGCTTTTGCGCTTCCGCGAAGCCCAATGTCCTTAGTTCTGTACAGCCCTTTTTTGCTTATGCACGCCATCAAACCGCCTCCGTTTTCACATTTCGATGAAATGCTCGCTTGGTCGGAGGCGATTCCGAGTCAGCTGCAAACGCAGTTTCAGATTCAGCTTCAGCAATTCGGCGGGCAGTCCCAATCCCAGTCTCAAACTTTAGGGGCGCGCCAACACTATGTTCCGTACAGCAACTGGCTCGCAGATACGCCGTCGGCCTCGCTGACGCAGCGCCGCGCCCAGGCCGATTTGTTGTTCCGGCGCATCGGCATCACCTTCACCGTGTACGGCGAGCAAGGCGGCACCGAGCGGCTGATTCCATCCGACGTCATTCCGCGCATCATCACGGCGGAGGACTGGGCGTATCTTGAGCGCGGGCTGACGCAGCGCGTGACCGCGATCAACAGGTTCCTCGCGGACATTTATCACGATCAGGCGATCCTGAAAGCCGGGCTGATTCCGCGTGAACAGATCGAGGGCAACTCGCAGTTCCAGACCAAAATGGTTGGTGTGAAAGTGCCGCACGACACGTATGCGTCGATCACAGGCGTCGATATCGTGCGCAACAACGACGGCAAGTATTATGTGCTCGAAGACAACCTGCGCGTGCCCTCCGGGGTGTCGTACATGCTCATGAATCGCAAGATGATGATGCGTTTGTTCCCTGAGCTCTTCCTTCGGCAAACGGTGCGTCCGGTCGAGCACTACCCGGCGTTGCTGCTGCAGACACTGCGCGAATCAACCGATATCGACAACCCGACCGTCGTGCTCCTGACGCCCGGTCGTTTCAACAGCGCGTACTTTGAGCACACTTTCCTCGCGCAGCAAATGGGCATCGAGCTGGTCGAAGGGGAGGATCTCTTCGTCAAAGACGATTACGTTTACATGCGCACCACCAGCGGCTCGCAGCGTGTCGATGTCATGTATCGCCGACTCGATGACACTTTCCTCGATCCGTTAGCGTTTAACGCTGAATCGGCGCTCGGCGTACCCGGTCTGTTTCAGGCGTATGCCAAGGGCAACATTGTCATTTGCAACGCGATTGGCACCGGCGTGGCCGACGACAAATCGATCTATCCGTACGTGCCGGACATGATCAAGTTCTATCTGAACGAAGAACCGATTTTGAACAACGTGACGACGTATCAATGCAGGAAGCCCACCGATCTTTCGTACGTGCTCGCGAACATGAAGGATCTGGTCGTCAAGGAAGTGCACGGCGCCGGGGGTTACGGCATGCTGGTTGGCCCGGCAGCAACGGCGAAAGAGGTTGAGGATTTCGCGGTGATTGTGAAGGCGAACCCGAGCAATTACATCGCTCAGCCGACGCTGTCGCTGTCGAGTTGCCCGACGTTTGTTGAGTCCGGCATCGCGCCTCGTCACATTGATTTACGACCGTTTGTGCTGACCGGTCGAGAGGTGCGCATGGTGCCCGGTGGGCTAACGCGCGTGGCCCTGCGCGAAGGCTCGCTGGTGGTCAATTCGTCGCAAGGCGGCGGCACCAAAGATACGTGGGTTTTGGGCGGAGACGAAGCGACCCCGGCCAAAAACGCGGAGGGCAAATAATTGTGCTGAGCCGCGTTGCCTCCCACCTCTACTGGATGAGCCGCTACCTGGAGCGCTCTGAAAACATGGCGCGTATCTTAGACGTCACACAATCGCTCGCGATGCTGGATCGCTCGGCCGACTCCGGCGGCGCGATGACGCCGATCGTGATCACCGAGGCGCAGGCGGAATTTGCCGAAACAAAACTGCCCGCGACCTACGCCAACGTGATCGCGTTTCTGGCGTGGGACCTGAAGCATCCCTCTTCCATCCGCAATTGCATTGAAGCCACGCGTGAAAATGCGCGTGCCGTGCGCGGCTCGATCACCAGCGAGATGTGGGAAAACATCAACGACACCTGGATCGCGTTTCAGGAAAAAGCAAAGAACATTGACCCGATGATGACGGGCAATGAATTCTTCGAATGGGTGAAAGAGCGCTCGCACCTCTTCCGTGGCGTCACCTTCGCCACCGCGCGGCGCGATCAGCCGTATCACTTCACGCGCCTGGGTACTTTCATCGAACGGGCCGACAACACCGCGCGTATTCTGAACGTGAAATACGCCGAAGAAGCGCCCGATAGCTTTGATGAAAAGGAAGTCGATAAAGAGACCGATTACTACCGCCTCTCAGCCGTGTTGCGCTCGGTCTCGGCACTGGAAGCGTATCGCGACACGTATCGAGATGTGATCGACGCCCGCCGCGTCGCCGAGATCATGATCTTCGACGCCAAGCTGCCGCGCTCGCTGCGCTATTGCATGGATGAAACGACTTTGGTGCTCGACGAGTTGCCTTCCGGCAGTGGTCGCATCGCGCGCCGCATCGCCTCAGAAATCAACGCCAAGCTGCGCTATGGCACGATTGACGAAGTGCTCGAATATGGCCTCAAACGCTACCTCGCAGACTTTTTGCAGGACATGGTGAAACTCGGCACTGCGGTGAATGCGGCGTATATGGAGATGCACTGAGAGATAGTCA
>JBBRVM010000370.1:0-4438 GCA_038246865.1 Burkholderiales bacterium | reverse complement strand
TCAAAAGAGCTTTGGCCAATTCCGGCGGCCTTGAGGCGCTTTTCGGTCGTTTCAGGATTTCCGTTCGGCTGACTTTCTGTACCGCAATTACATGATGGGGGCGTTGGAGGGAAGCCGTATCGCGGATACATCGGGCCGCCGCGAGGCAAGAGGCCCTGCCCAACCGCGCCGAAGTAAAACTAGATTGGTTGAAGGGTACCGACGTCAGATTGCCCCCCCGGCGGATTAATGGTTTCACCGCCAGCAATGTTGCCTAAACCGCGTGCGGCTACGTACCGGATCTGATATTTTCCCGGCAAGAGAGCAATCGTCTGCGAGAGTGTTCCCAAAGTCGCGGTCGAACCATCCGACGCTAGATACGCCGCTTGCAAACCATTGCTGCCCTGTGAACTGGCAAAGTATCGTATGCCTGAGCTCCCCCTAAACGTCCAGCCAACTCCCGCACCACTTGGCGATGGGTACAGCATTCCACCACCGTACGTTGGCGTTTCGAAAGAGCTGTTTATTGGTTGTGACTGTCCCTGAACGGCGAGCGTCGCGAAAGACAACGCAAAAAACGCCATTGAGCCTGCGACGTTGGCAAAACGGGTTGACACTGACATGGATTCCCCTGGGCCGAATTGTGGTGACGTGACTAATGTTGCAACTAGCTGTTTGCCCGACGACGGCGTTCTCTCGCTCAATACTCGTCGTGTTTTACGAACGAATATACACAATAGTTATGCCATCATCATTATGTAGAAATCCTTGAGATGAATTCCAACTACTGCGACTGCGTTCCCCATCTTTAGGCGCCTACGGCTCACTGTGCTTACGTCTTCGGTTGGGATAGCCGCAGAATGCAACCTGAGGTTTGCGGTAAATACTAAGGACTTGAGTCGCCGGCTTACGTAAGCGTCCGTCCGCACAGGATTCGCGCACGAGACAGGACAGGCCATGCAGCGATCCGTTGGAAGGATTCTTTTTTTGCGCGCGCAGAGTGCAGTAAAGCTATTTTGGCGGCACTGGGTGTAGCTGCGCAGGTGTTGGAGATGCTCGCTTTGGGGAACTTGATAGCGCCATCCATTCTGATTACCAAAGCCTACACTCACGACGAAAGACGCCAAACAAATGTCAAAGGCATAATGATTTCTACCCCTCTGAAACTCGTTGCAAAGCAGCGCTAGGGCCCCTAAACTTAAGCAGTTGTTTGTGGTCTCGGACATCTCTGAAAAGTAGCGCCCAGCGCTCCTCAACGCTGAAGCCGATAGTCGCGAAAAAGTCTTAATCTTTCCGGGGGTAGTATGTTGGATTCCGTTTCGATAACGCGCGGGCTTCGTGCGTTCAGTCGCTTGCTGCGTGCGTCTTTTGCCGCAATAGCCATAGCGGTAGTGCCTTTAGCAGCGTCTGCGCAAGACGTTACCGTTACAGCCGATCCCGTTGCCCTGCAAACGGGAGACGTTGCGGTGCTAGTGGAGCTGGAAGGCGCTCCGGCGGCGCGTGTATTCGCAGCCACTTTTGAAGCTGGCAAACCCAACGGCGCTACCCAGGCACGCGCTGCTGCGGTGAGCGACGCGCGGGCTCAGATCAGCAGGAACGAAAGCGAACATCAGCGGTTCAGCGCAAACCTCGCCCAGTCAGCTGTGAAGGCTTCGCCGATTTATCGGGTCACTAAAGCCCTCAATGGACTTGCCTACACCGTCAACCCCGCCGACATCGCACGCTTGCGCGCGCTGCCCGGCGTCAAGGCGGTTCATGTGATTGAGCAGGAGTATCCAACGCTGTCGACGAGCGTGCCGTTCATCGGTACCGTCGCTGCCTGGTCGGGTACTTCGCCATTGGGTGTCACTGGCCAGGGCGTACGCATTGGCATTATCGACACCGGCGTCGACTACCAGCACGCCACGTTTGGCGGCACTGGGCTACTCGCTGACTATCAAGCCAACAACCGGACCGTCGTCGATGCCTATTTCCCAAGTGCACGCGTCGTCGGCGGCACCGACTTTGCGGGTGATGCGTACACCGGCGGTAACGCAGCTATGCCCGATCCTGATCCGATGGATTGCAATGGGCACGGTACGCACGTAGCGTCGACCGCAGCAGGTGGCGGCGTCAACGCCGACGGCACGCCATTCACTGGCCCGTACAACGGCACTACGCCGTTCGGCGCGTTACGCGTCGGCCCAGGCGTGGCGCCACAGGCACTGGTTTACGCTTTACGCGTGTTCGGTTGCAGCGGCAGCACGCTGCTCACCGTACCGGCCATCGAATGGTCTTTGGATCCCAACAACGACAGCGACCTGTCCGATCACCTTGACGTGATCAACATGTCACTCGGCTCCAACTACGGCTCGCTAGCCAATACCTCGGCGATGGCCTCGGACAATGCGGCGCGTATGGGCGTCGTAGTGGTCGCATCGGCAGGCAATGCAGGCGACACGTACTTCATCGGTGGCGCACCGGGTGCAGGACAGCGCGTGATCTCGACTGCGGCGACCGGTGACAATGGTTTGGGAGCGGGGGTAGTGCGCATCAATACGCCTGCGTCAATCGCGGGCACTTTCAATGGCGGTGCCAGCTTCATGGCGACCGCCGGCGGGCAGACCACGCCGAATCAGAATAACGAGACATCGGATGTCGTGATCGCGGCGCCGCTCAACGGATGTACTGCGCTGACCAATGCAGCGGCAGTGGCGGGCAAGATTGTTTTGATTGATCGCGGCACCTGCGGCTTTGCTGTCAAGTACGACGCCGCGAGCGCGGCGGGAGCTATCGGCGTAATAATTGGAAATAACGCCGCTGGGCCGCCTGGCGGAATGAGTGGCGTAGTGGCCACTGCCAACATCCCGGCGGTCATGATTCTGCAATCGACGGCGACCGCGATCAAAACACAAATCGCTGGCAGCACCGCTGTCAACGTCACGCTTCCGATTGCAACGCAAGCCGATGTACTGGCCAGCTTCTCGTCACGTGGCCCGATCGGCGGCGGCGGTATCGGCAGCGTCAAACCGGACATTTCAGCCCCTGGTAGTTCAATTACAGCAGCGCAGACAGGCGTAACCTGCACGACATCAGGCTGCCAGACGCCCAATGCGTCTGGCTATCTGCCAGGCGGCCAAACGCTCACCATCTCAGGCACGTCCATGGCCGCACCGCATGCGGCGGGTGTCATGGCGCTCCTGGTCCAGCGCTTCCCTGATCGCAGCGCAGAAGAACTCAAAGCGTTGGCGATGAACACTGCGCTGAATGACATTTTCCAGTTCCCCGGCTTGGTAAACCGTGTTGGTGTAGATCGCTCCGGCGCGGGTCGGGTTAACCCGGTCAAGGCACTGCAGGGCACGGTGGCGGCATTCAACAATGATGTCGCTGGCGCAGTCAGCCTGAGTTTTGTCGCCGAAGTGGTCGGCAGCTTGACGCAGACCAAGAAACTTCGCGTAGTGAACTACGGCGCGACAGCGCAAACCTTCACGCTTGGTTTCGATATTGCCAGCGACGCCCCCGGCATCGCGTTCTCGCTCCCCGGCGGCAACAGCGTGACGGTTCCGGCGGGCGGCACGGTGATTCTGGACGTTCAGGTATCGGCCACAAGTTCCCAGATGAATCACACGCGTGACATCACTGCGGACCCGCTTCAGGCAGCGCCCTCTCCGTTGAACGGTCTCGGCAGCCTGCCCCGCCACTACATAACCAATAAAAATGGTTACATCAATTTCACGCAGGCGAGTGCAACGGTACTGCGCGTTCCGCTGTATGCCGCCCTCCGACCTGCGTCGGACATGTCGGCACCACCCACCATTGCAACCGGCGGTAACCCGACCGGCAGCACCACCATTGCGTTATCGGGTTCTGACGTGTGCACCGGCACGCTCGCTGCGGGCCCGACCTGTAGCGGGACTTTCCCGGTGACCGACGTGTCGCTTGTTTCGCCCTTCGAGCTTCAAGGCAGCGGGCCGTTGAAATCAAACCTGCCCAGTGCGGCTAACCTCAAGCACGTTGGCGTTTCTTATGATGCCACGTCCGGCCTCATCCTGTTTGGCATTTCGACCTGGGGCAATTGGGGTAGCCCGACCGAGGTCGCGTTCAACGTGATGGTCGACAACAACAGCGACGGGACTTATGACCGCATTGTTTTCAACAGCAATCCGGGCACTATGGCCAGTTCGGTGTTTGGAGCGACGGCGACGGGTCAAGACGTTTTTGCTAACGGCGTCTTCAATATCGCGACCAACGGCGTATCGGTGGGAGGCGCAAGTCTTTATGTCAATCGCCTGAGCGCAGCATCAGCCAACTCGGCGCTGTTCGGCAGCAACGTGATCATGCTCGCTGCGACGCCAGCCCAGCTTGGACTGGCTACGCCGACGACAGCGTTCCGTTATAAAGTGCTTTCGTGCTTTGGGTTACATTCATTTTTACCGGATGCAGCAAATCGGGAAATGGTGAGTTGGTAGGGGTACAAAGC
>JBBRVM010000369.1:0-4445 GCA_038246865.1 Burkholderiales bacterium | reverse complement strand
TTGATGGCTAAGAAATTTACCGAATTGCGCGCGGGCATGAGCCAAGCCGCCCGCGAGAAGTCTGACGGTATGGCTCGGCAGATGTTGGCCGAAATGCCACTCAACGAACTGCGCCAGGCCCGGGGCCTGTCTCAAAAGATGTTGGCCGAAGTGCTGCATGTGCAGCAACCGTCGATTGCAAAGATGGAAAAGCGGACCGACATGTACTTGTCTACACTGCGCAGCCACATCGCGGCCATGGGCGGCGAACTCGACGTGATTGCGCGATTTCCAGATGGGTCGGTAAAGATCAAAAACTTTACCGATTTGGGTGTTGATGCTCGCTAAAAACTGACCTAAATCGGTAGCGGAGCAGGCCACCGAGCATCGAGGCTGAGATTCAAGTGCTCCTCCGTTTGGTCATTTAACATAATATAAATTCCCGAACAAATAGTACAACCGGTCAAGCGAACTAGACGCCATTACGTAGTCGCTCAATCGCGGCATCAACGCGAACCACATGATGAAGCAAGTCTTGGTCAACACGACCCCGCGCTTGCCGATTGACCGGCGGACTTATGACCGACGCAAATCCTAGTTTATCGGCTTCTGCGACGCGTAGCGCGCTTCCTACTACTGGACGAACTTCGCCACCCAATCCAATCTCCCCGAAGATCGCAATGTCGGCCGAAATGGCGATGCCGGACAGCGATGACCAGATGGCTGCAACGATGGCCAGGTCTGCCGCAGGCTCAGTGACGCGCAAGCCGCCGACTACGTTGACGAACACATCAAAGCCTCCAAGCTCGCTGCCCAAGTGTCGATTCATGACCGCCAACAGCATAGCCAGACGCTGCGCATCAAATCCTGTGCAAACGCGACGCGGATTGCCAGCTGCGCGATCTACCAGCGCCTGAACTTGCACCAACATCGGTCGCGAGCCCTCAATCGCAGCGAATACCGCGTTACCCGGCGCCAGCGCTTCACCTCGTTGCAAGAACATGGCGGACGGGTTACTCACGCCACGGAGACCATCTTCTAGCATGGCGAACACACCGATCTCGTTGGCTGCGCCAAAGCGGTTTTTGAGCGCACGAATGATGCGTAGATTGGAGCCTGCTTCGCCTTCGAAATAAATGACCGTATCAACCAAGTGTTCGAGAACGCGCGGGCCCGCTATTGCACCCTCCTTCGTGACGTGTCCCACGAGAATCATTGCAGTGCCAGTCTGCTTGGCCAGTCTCGTCAGGGCTGCGGCACATTCACGCACCTGAACGACCGATCCGGGTGCGGACGACAGCTCCTCGTTAAACAGCGTCTGGATCGAGTCGATGATTACGACATCCGGCTGCGACGCTTGAATTTCGCCCAAGATGGCTGACAGCGATGTCTCGGCCAGCATTTCGATCAGCGCCAGATTGAGCCCCAGGCGCTCGCCACGGGCGGCCACCTGAGCAGCGGATTCCTCGCCAGAAACATAGAGCGCTCTACGCGAACTGGCTAGCGCGGCGACGGCCTGCAATGTCAAAGTCGATTTCCCGATGCCGGGATCGCCGCCCAACAAAATGACGCCGCCCGGCACCAACCCACCGCCCAAAGCGCGATCAAATTCGGGCAAGCCAGTTGGCCAACGCTGAATCGATTCGCGGCTGACTTCGGATAACTTGATGGCGCGCCGCGGGCCAGAAGGCACGGCTCGGGCTCGCGTGTTCGCATCGGCGCGAGTCTCTTCAAGTGTGTTCCAGGCATTGCATCCTGAGCACTGGCCTTGCCATTTGCTCGCGCTGGCTCCGCATTCACGGCAGACGAAGAGTGTCTTTATCTTTGAGATAAGTTAATCCTATAAATCAATAGTTTACGAAGTTTAATTAATTTATCACTTTAACGTAAGCCCCGCAAATTCGAACAACAATGGAGACTTTCGCTGGCTTCGCCCCCTGATGGAAATGACGGGACCGGCCAAAGAGTTAGTCACCCAACGGTGTCGCTCGAAAGCTTTCCCACGCATTGCAACCGGGGCATTTCCAGTAGTACCTCGGCGCACGGAATCCGCATTGGCCGCAGTTGAAACCGGGTACTTTGTCCGTGGCACGATAGAGTAATTTAGCCGTGTCGAGCATCGTCTTTCCTGCCTCGGTTTCGGCTTTTCCGCTTTCCAGCTCTAACAGGCGTCCAGCCTCGCGGGCTGACGGCTGCCTCAACAATGCCTGCTTCAGTCGCGCCAGTGCTGCATCGTGGCCTTCGATTTTGAGCGAGGCATCCATGAGGCGCGACAAACCCAGCGTCGTGGTGGATTCACTCTGCGCTGCGGCGAGACGCTCCACTCCAACGTTGGGTCGACGGAGTTTTTCGTAGAGTGCGACGACGTCTTCTGCGATCAGCACTACCAGTTCCGGCTTTGCGAGCATGAGTGCGTCGAGTGCTGCTTCGGCGGCAACCGTGTCGCCTGATTTCATCGCCGCACGAAACGCGATTAGCTGCACGCGAGCGCTGTTGCGATTGGCTTCAGTTGCTGCGGCTAGCTGTGTCCGCACCGTCTCGGTATTCCCGCTCGTTAGTGCGGCTTCAGCTAACTCACAGTGATATTGCGAAATGTAGCGAGCTTGCGGTTCACCACTCAACTGTTCAATACGTTGACGTGCGGCGATCGCCTTTTCCCACGCTTTTTCTTGTTCAAGTACGGACGCGAGCCGAGTCACAGCCTCTGACTCGTAAGACGTGCCTTTCAGCGACTCGTAAACGGCTTCAGCACGATCAAATATTCCGGCAGCATGAAAGTCCTGGGCAAGCTCGAATAGCGCCAGTTCGCGTTTGTCTTTCGGTAAATCATGCCGATCAACCAGCGATTGATGAATGCCGGTCGCCTCGCCAAGCCTGCCTTGACGACGAAACAGGCTGCCGAGTGCGAGTTGCAGATCCAGTGCATGCGGATCACGTCGAGACACATCGACGAAGCTTTCGACGGCTTTGTCGTGTTGCTCGCGCAGTAAAAAATTGAGGCCCCGGAAATAGGCGGCGGGTAAGGCGCGCGCATCGCGCAGAACGTAGGCGATATCAACGCGCGCAGCAAACCAGCCAAGCGCGAAGCACCCAAGCGGAACGAGCAGCCACCAAGCTTCTAATTCCATATCAATACGGGTTTTCTATTCCACCACGGGCACGTTTTGCCATTACGCCTTGCCGACGGAGGCAGATGAATTCGACGATTTCGATGACGATGCAGATGCGGCACCGGTTAGCGGCGGCAATTGATCAACGCGTTCGCGCAGTTCTTTGCCCGCTTTGAAATGCGGCACATGCTTTGCCGGAACGACCACCTGGTCACCGGACTTGGGGTTGCGCCCTACGCGGGGCGGGCGGTACGACAGCGCGAAGCTGCCGAAACCGCGTACTTCTACTCTGGAGCTCTCAGCGAGCGCGTCGCCGATGGCGTCCAGAATCAGGCGAACAGCAAGTTCAGTATCACGCGCCATCAGGTGAGGAAAGCGCTCCGACAGCCGGGCGACCAAGCTCGAACGTGTCATTGCCCTCTCCTCTTCTAATGCGCGTGAAAATTAACTTATTCGCTATTCTGCCTTGCCGTCAGTTTTGGCTTTGAGCAACGCGCCCAAGCCTGCCAGACCCGAGCTCGTATTGCTCTCGTCTTTAGCCTCTTTGGTGGCGTGTGCACGGATCGCTTCGGTCTCTTCAGCAGAGTCCTTGGCCTTGATCGACAGGCTGATGTTGCGGGTCTTGCGATCCACATTAATGATCATCACCTCAACGGTCTCGCCCTCTTTCACGTGGCTGCGGATATCTTCCACACGATCACGCGACACTTCAGACGCACGCAAATAGCCTTCAACATCATCGGCCAACTGGATCACGGCGCCTTTGGCTTCAGCGGATTTCACCGTGCCATTGACGATCGCGCCCTTGTCGTTGATCGCGATGTAGTTGTTGAACGGATCGCCGTCAAGCTGCTTGATGCCAAGCGAAATACGCTCGCGCTCAACGTCGATACCGAGCACAGCGGCTTCCAGCTCTTGACCCTTCTTGAAGTCACGCACAGCGGTTTCGCCGGGCACGTTCCAGGACAGATCAGACAAGTGGATGAGGCCGTCAATGCCGCCGGGCAAGCCGATGAACACGCCGAAGTCAGTGATCGACTTGATCGCGCCGGAGACTTTGTCACCCTTCTTGTAGTTGGCGGCAAATTCGTCCCACGGATTAGCCTGGCACTGTTTGATGCCGAGTGAAATACGGCGACGGTCTTCGTCGATCTCAAGGATCATGACTTCAACTTCGTCACCCACCTACACTACTTTGGCAGGGCTTACGTTCTTGTTCGTCCAGTCCA
Source organism: Burkholderiales bacterium (assembly GCA_038246865.1). GTDB lineage: Bacteria > Pseudomonadota > Gammaproteobacteria > Burkholderiales > Casimicrobiaceae > Casimicrobium. The sequence goes on along the minus strand of JBBRVM010000369.1, from coordinate 127 downwards.
TCTCGGAGACGTGCACCAGACCTTCGATGCCAGCGTCGATTTCAACGAAGGCGCCATAGTCAGTGATGTTGGTGACTTTGCCGAACAGACGCGTACCCTGTGGGTAGCGACGTGCCAGACCAACCCA
>JBBRVM010000368.1:0-4455 GCA_038246865.1 Burkholderiales bacterium | reverse complement strand
GTTGATCCGGTCGCTGAGGCCGAGGTTTACATCGCGTACGGACGGGAAGCTCAAGCCGAAGAAATTCTGCGCGAGGCACTGCTGCGTGATCCACATCGTCTTGATGTGGCAACGAAGCTGGCCGAAATTAACGCGACGCAGGGCAAACGTGACGTGTTCGACAAGCTTGCGGGTGACATTGCTGCGCTTGATCGTAACAACGAATACAAGCAAAAACTGGCTGTTATTGCGGCTACGCACTTTCCGGGACACCCGTTGGCTGACGGCGCTAATCCGCCATCCGCTCGCGGCGCTGACAGTGTTGTTAAGTTCGTTGCCCCGGCGGCTGCTGTTGGTGCTGCGGCTGAGACCGTTGTTTCGACAACTGGCTTCGCGGCGCTGGATTCGCCAACCGCACTAGGCGGAAGCGCCGCTGCCGCAGCCACTCGGGCTAGTGTTCCGGCGTCAAGCTCGCTGGACTTCGTGCTTGATGGCATGACCATCGCGAAGCCAAGCAGCCCAACCCCACCGGCACCCATCTTCACGCCAATGGCCGAGCCTGTGGTTTCGTCGGTGCCGAGTTCCCCTAACCGGAAATCGCTGGAGCAGGATCTGGCCGAGCTGGAAGCGTCGCTCAAAAAAGCAACGTCAACGGGCCAAATGCCTGAAGGCGGCATGGACTTCACCGACTTCTCAACGGCTACGCCGACTAACCTCGGAACCGTCGGGCCGTCGATGCGACCAGAAATGCTGGATCTGAGTTTCGATGCGGGTCGTCAAGGCTTTGTTGATCCAACGCCGTCGATCCTTGATGGTCAATGGCATGACGCGTCAACGAAGCTCGATCTCGCGCGCGCTTACGAAGAAATGGGTGACCGCGAAGGTGCCCGCGAAATCCTGCGCGAAGTGATTCACGATGGCGATGAAGCACAGCAGGCCGAAGCCAAAGCGATGCTTGGCAAGCTCGGCGGCTAGTCACAGCTAAACCCGTATCGATAGTTCATTAGAAATACCCCCGCCAGCGGATCAACCTCCGCAGCGCTGGGCGCTCGGGCTTGAGTATCGCGGCGTCGCCTACTGCGGCTGGCAACGGCAAGTTGGCCAGCCGTCCGTGCAGCAAAAGCTGGAAGAGGCGCTCTCAAAAATCGCGATGATTCCGATCAGCGTCATCGCGGCGGGCCGCACGGACACCGGCGTTCACGCTTCCCTGCAAGTCGTTCATTTCGAAACTGATGTGTTGCGCGACGCCATCGCCTGGGTACGCGGTGGCAATCAATATTTGCCGGATGACGTCGCTATTCGCTGGGCGGCGCCGGTCGATAACGAGTTTCACGCACGCTTCGCCGCGACTTCGCGGCGCTATGTCTATCTGCTCGCGTCGCAGCCGCACCGACCCGGTTTGAATCGCGGACTGGTTGGCTGGACGCATTGGCCGCTGGAGATTTCCCGCATTGAGGCGGCATTGCCTGCGCTGTGGGGCAAGCATGATTTCACGAGCTTTCGCGCCTCGGAGTGTCAGGCGAAGTCGCCCATCAAAACCATCTATTCGGCGAAAGTCACACAGCACGGAAAACTGCTGCGCTTTGACTTTCACGCCGATGCTTTTTTGCATCACATGATCCGCAACATCGTCGGTGCGCTGGTCTACATCGGCAACGCCCGACAGCCGAGCGACTGGCTAAAAACGCTAATCGCGCAGCGGGATCGCACGCTCGCCGCGCCAACGTTTTCGCCGGATGGCCTGTATCTCGCCGGAATTGATTACGATCAGCGCTTTGCCTTGCCCGAAACATTCGTCGATCCGTGTCTATAAATTCCGCCTCTCCCGTCGCTCGAACCCGAATCAAAATTTGCGGACTGCGTGAAAAGCGTCACGTGTCAGCCTCCGTTGACTCGGGGGCGGACGCGCTGGGATTCGTGCTGTATCCGCCCAGTGTTCGCGCTATCTCGTTGGAGCTTTGTACAGAACTCACACGCCACGTCCCAGCCTTTGTCTCTACAGTCGCACTTTTCGTAAATCCAACGCAACAGGACGTGGAAACGGCCCTATCCGCCGCCCGAATCGACCTGCTGCAATTTCATGGCAACGAACCGGAAGCCTTCTGCGCGAGCTTCGGGCACCCGTATTTAAAAGCACTCGCGGTCGACGAGTCGTTCGATTTATTACAATTGCGGCTGCAATACGCCTCCGCCGCCGCGCTCCTTCTGGATACGCCGAGCGCCGGGCATGGCGGCAGCGGAAAGACATTTAATTGGCAGCTCATCAACACATCAAACACGGACAACACGCCGAAGCGGCCAAGCGCGCGCGCTCCAGCCCTCGTTTTGTCTGGTGGCTTGACTGCTGCAAATGTGGCCGACGCGATTAGAGCAGTTCGTCCGTTTGCGGTGGATGTGAGTAGCGGCGTCGAGATGTCTCGCGGCGTGAAAAGCTCCGAACTCATTGAAAATTTTTGTCGCGCTGTGCGCCTTGCGGATGCCTCGATGTGAGTTACGCGGGATGCCACCAGCGCTGAAAGCATCCCATGAAACTCTACGATTTACCCGACGCGCGGGGCCACTTCGGCCCATACGGCGGCACCTTCGTTGCTGAAACTTTAATTCAGGCGCTCGATGAACTCAAAGCGCAGTACGCAAAGTACCAGCACGACCCGGAATTCAAAGCCGAATTCGAAAACGAACTCAAACATTTCGTCGGTCGCCCAAGCCCGGTCTATCACGCCAAACGCTGGAGCGACATGCTCGGCGGCGCGCAGATTTACTTCAAGCGCGAAGACTTGAATCACACCGGCGCGCACAAAATAAACAACTGCATCGGACAGGCGCTGCTCGCTAAACGGCTCGGCAAGCCGCGCGTCATCGCGGAGACTGGCGCGGGCCAGCACGGCGTTGCCACCGCAACAATTGCGGCGCGCTACGGCCTTGAATGCGTCGTCTACATGGGCTCGGAAGACATTAAACGGCAGGCGCAAAACGTCTATCGCATGAAGCTTCTGGGCGCGACCGTGGTGCCGGTTGAGAGCGGTTCGAAGACGCTGAAAGACGCGTTAAATGAGGCGTTGCGCGACTGGGTGACCAACGTCGACAACACGTTCTACATCATTGGCACCGTCGCCGGGCCGCATCCCTACCCCATGATGGTGCGTGATTTCCAGTCGGTGATCGGCACCGAATGCCTGACGCAGATGCCGGAGCTCGCGGGACGGCAGCCGGATGCGGTGCTCGCCTGCGTCGGTGGCGGATCGAACGCGATGGGCATTTTCTACCCGTACATTTCGTATGAAAACACGCGCCTGATTGGTGTTGAAGCCGCGGGCGAAGGCATCGAAACCGGCAAACATTCGGCCTCACTCACGCAGGGCGTTCCCGGGGTTTTGCACGGCAATCGCACGTATTTACTGCAAGACGCGGATGGCCAGATCATCGAGACACATTCGGTCAGTGCGGGCCTCGATTACCCCGGCGTTGGGCCCGAGCACGCGTACCTGAAAGACATCGGTCGCGCCGAGTACGTGAGCATCACCGACGATGAAGCGCTGAAGGCGTTTCACGAGTGTTGTCGCATCGAAGGCATCATCCCGGCGCTCGAATCGAGCCACGCGATTGCCTACGCGACGAAGCTCGCGCCGACGATGGGCAAGGACAAAGTTTTGCTGCTGAATCTTTCGGGGCGCGGTGACAAAGACATGCATACGGTGTCGCAGCGATCCGGGCTGTCGTTCTACTGCCATCCCGAGTGTGAGCAGGGACGTATCGCGGCACAAGCTACGAGCAAGCCGTTGGTGCGCCAATGAGCCGCATCGACATCGTCTTCGCCGCGCTCAAGGCGAACAAAAAGACAGCGCTGATTCCGTTCATCACGGCAGGCGATCCATCGCTAGATTCGACGTTGCCCACCATGCATGCGCTGGCAGGAGCGGGCGCAGATGTGATCGAACTCGGCGTGCCGTTTTCCGACCCGATGGCCGACGGCCCGGTGATTCAGCGTTCGTCTGAACGGGCGTTGGCCAAAGGCATGTCGATGCGAAAAGTACTCGCCCTCGTCGCCGAATTTCGCAAAACAAATAGCGCAACGCCCGTGGTGCTCATGGGTTACGCTAATCCGATTGAAGCCATGGGGCAGGCTAAGTTTGTTGACGCTGCAACCGACGCGGGTGTTGACGGCGTGCTGGTGGTGGACTATCCACCCGAAGAGGCTGATGACTTCTCGGCGTTGCTAAGCGGACGCGGGCTCGCCCCGATTTTCCTCCTCGCGCCAACCTCGACGCCGGAGCGCATCGCACACGTGGCCAAGCTTGCGAGAGGCTATGTTTACTACGTCAGCCTGAGGGGTGTCACGGGTGCGGGAATTCTCGACGTCGCGGATGTTGCGAAGAACGTTGCGGCGATTAAGGCAGCCGTGCCAGTGCCTGTGGGCGTGGGTTTCGGTATTCGCGACGGAGCGACCGCCCGCAAGGTCGGCGTTGTGGCCGATGC
>JBBRVM010000367.1:0-4475 GCA_038246865.1 Burkholderiales bacterium | reverse complement strand
CGCATGCAACGCGGCGGCTATTTCTACAGCACGCAGGCGAACTTGTGGGCGGCGTTCGCCCTTGAGCGTCACAACAAACAGGCGTCCGCCGATGGCCGTACCCGCGTGATCTACAACAACGAAACCAAAGAAGTGGCGTGGGACAGCAACACCCTTGAGGGTGAGTTGACATTCCCGTGGAGTGCCATCGCGACAGGCGTGTCAGTGGAGCATCTGGGCAAGGGCGAGCCGTGGGTACGTGCGCAGTTGCGCGCGCCCGTGCCGCTGGCGGGCAAAGTGGACAACGGCATCATTGTGTCGAAGGTGTTCAAGCCGGTGCAGCAAAGGCGCGCTGGTCACTACAGCGTCGGCGACATCATTCAGGTCACCGTGACAGCGGATAACAAAGCAGGCCTCGGCTGGTTGGCCATTGATGATCCGGTGCCTGCGGGCAGCACAGTGTTGGGCGGTTTAGCGAAGCTCGGCACCACGACCGAGATGCCGCAAACATGGAGTGGCTACCGCTACATTGAGCGCACATTCACCAGTGTTCGATCTTCATTTGAATGGGCACCCAAAGGGCAGCACAGCTTCACCTATCAAGTGCGCCTGACCACGCCGGGCAAGTTTGCGCTGCCGCCGACGCATGCTGAGGCGATGTATTCGCCGGAGGTGAATGGACAGCTGGGAAATGCGGTGTTTGAGATTGAGCCGTGACCGAGGGACGCGAGGAAGGCGTTCAGTCTCTCCTGCGCAGCGGGGGAGATGTCGGCATGGCCGACAGAGGGGTAGCCGACAGTCGCAACCAACGACGCTTTAGCCATCAACCCCTCCGCCCTTCGGGCACCTCCCCCACTGCGCAGGGGAGGCATAGTTGGCTTGCGCTTTTCGCGGCTGTATTGTGGGTGCCGCAGGCGCTGGCCGCACCCACCTACGAATCCCTCCGCGCCGCACACACTTCCAGCGAGCGCATCATCCTTGACCGCCACGGCGCGCCCATCCAGCACATCCGCACCGACGACAAAGTCCGTCGCTCCAAATGGACACCGCTCGATCAAGTTTCACCCGCGCTCACCGATGCGGTGCTGGCATCGGAAGACAAACGCTTCTTCGACCACGGTGGCGTCGACCTTCGCGCCGCCGCCTCAGCTGCGATCAATAATCTGCGTGGAAGCGCGACCTTGCGCGGCGCGAGCAGCATCTCGATGCAGGTCGCGGCGATGATGGACAAGTCGCTGGCGCGATCAAGCGATGGCCGTACCGTGCAGCAGAAACTCGATCAGGCACAGGCCGCGTGGGAGCTTGAGCGCGCCTGGTCAAAGCAGCAGATTCTCGAAACCTATCTCAACTCGCTATTTTTTCGCGGCGAGATTCAGGGAATAGGCGCGGCGGCTGAATACCTGTTTGGCAAGTCACCACACGGACTAAACGCGACAGAATCCGCTTTGCTCGCCGCGCTGATTCGCGGTCCGCAGGCGTCTCGCGCCATCGTGGAGCGCCGCGCTTGCGAAGTGTTGAAAGGCCTTGATCCGACGGGCGACTGCGCAACGCTCGCGTATTCGATTGACCGCTGGAGCAGCACGTCGAGCCTGCGCTCCGACACGGAATCTATCGCTCCGCACGTCGCGAAATATCTCCCTGCACTCTCGACAACGAGCACGCTAGATCGCGAGCTACAACTAGCCGCGCGTGCCGCCATCGCCAAACACCTGCCACAAATTAGCGGACGCAACGCGCACGACGCAGCCGTCGTCGTCATCGACAACGCCACGGGCGAAGTGCTTGCTTATGTTGGCTCATCGGGGCGTTTGTCCGAAGCAGGCGAAGTGGACGCCGCGCGCGCGCCACGGCAGGCGGGTTCAACGCTTAAGCCCTTCATCTACGGTCTTGGGCTTGAGAAAAATCTGTTTACCGCAGCGACTTTGCTCGACGACGCGCCATTCTCGGTGGATGTCGGCGGCGGCGCATACACGCCGCAAAACTACGCGCATGAATACGTCGGCCCGGTCAGCGTACGCACCGCGCTGGCCTCGTCGCTCAACGTTCCCGCCATTCGTGCGCTCACAATGGTGGGCGTTGCGCCCTCGCACGCGCTGCTCAGGCGTGCAGGCCTGACGACGCTCGTTGACGATCCCGAGCATTACGGCTTTTCGCTCGCGCTCGGCAGCGCGGATGTATCGCTGCTTGAGTTGACCAATGCGTATCGTGCGCTTGCTAGTGGCGGCGTCGCGAGCAAAGTTTCTTTTACGCCGTGCAACGCAGGTACTTGTAGGAGCGGCTTGCCGCCCAACGTGCCCGCAACGCAAAATGGGTCGCGGCAAGCCGCTCCTACAGAAACGGGGCAGCGCCTTTTCTCCGAAGCCACCAATTGGCTCATCGCCGACATGCTCGCTGATCGCGGCGCCCGCTACGTCACCTTCGGCTTCGACAATCCGCTCGCCTTGTCACACTGGGCCGCCGTGAAAACCGGCACCAGCAAAGACATGCGCGACAACTGGACTATCGGCTTCAACTCGCGCATCAGCGTCGGCGTGTGGGTCGGCAACGCGAGCGGCGCGCCGATGCACAGCGTTACCGGCATCACCGGCGCGGGACCGATCTGGGCCGACGTGATGGAGGCTGCGGCGGCGCGCTACGGTGTCAGCCGTCCGGCGGCGGCGCCTGCCACATTGGTCAAGCGCAGAGTGAATTTCTCAGACCGCCTTGAGGCCTCACGAGACGAATGGTTCGCGCGCGGCACTGAGCCCAATTTCAACGGTGGCAACACGCCAATGCAAGTCGCAGCACGAGAAACCAGCGGTGCTGGCGCGCGCATCCTCTCGCCCACCGACGGCACCATCATCGCGCTCGACCCCGACATTCCAGCGAAAAACCAGCGCGTCGCGCTGAAGAGCGGCGACGCTCAAGCGGCGAGTTGTTGGGAGGTCAATGGCGAATCGCTCGGTTGCTCGGACGGCAACGGTTTCTGGTCGCCCAGCGCAGGAAATTTCACGATTCGTTTGCTCGATAAAGCGGGTGAAGAGCGGGATCGGGTGACGCTGACCGTTCGCGGGGGATTGAAAGTGGTGGAAGTTAGGTGACCGGTTCGAACGGTTTGTGTGCGCGCAGCTGGGACATCAGCTTTTTGATGAAAGCGCAGTTGCATTTGGGCTAGACGAGGATTGTGGCCCAACTCGATAAATAGCGTTTTGCGGTTCTAGCCCTAATGCAGTGGTGATTTTGCTGGAAAGCTTATCGCCCCGTTCAGACGAATACGCTCGACCGCGACGAAGCCATCGAACCCCATCACCTGCCCTTCGGACATCCTCTCGCGCACGCGGGCGAGGCAGACTCGCCTAAACCAGCGCCTCCGCAAACTCCCGCGCCACAAACGGCCTCAGATCATCAATCCCTTCACCTACGCCAATAAACCTCAGCGCAATCGGCCGCTCTTTGGCGATGGCGCAGATCACGCCGCCTTTGGCGCTGCCGTCGAGCTTGGTCATTACTAGCCCAGTCAACCCCAGCGCATCATCGAATGATTTGACTTGCGCAATGGCGTTTTGGCCGGTGGTGCCGTCGAGCACCAGGAGCACTTCATGCGGCGCGCCGTTCATCGCTTTGCCGATCACGCGCTTGGCTTTTTTCAGTTCTTCCATGAGGTTCAATTGCGTGGGCAAACGGCCTGCGGTGTCGCACATCACGACATCCGTTCCCCGCGCTTTGCCTGCCGCTACGGCGTCAAACATGACAGCTGCGGGGTCGCCGCCAGCTTGCTGAATGACGGTGACGTTGTTCCTTTCGCCCCAGATGGTGAGCTGCTCGCGGGCGGCGGCGCGGAAGGTGTCGCCGGCGGCTAGCAACACGCTGGCACCCTGACCTTGCAGGTATTTCGCGAGCTTGCCGATCGAGGTGGTTTTGCCTGCACCGTTGACGCCGGCGATCATGATCACGAAGGGAGATTCTTTGGCTACTGCGAAGGGTTGTTCGAGCGGTTTCAACAAATCGGTGAGCGCATCGACGAGCATGGCGCGCGGGTCGCCTTCGCCGCCTGCGGCTTTCCAGCGTTTGCGAAGGTCATCGAGCAGGTGCAGGGTCGCGGGCATGCCGCAATCGGCCATCAGGAGCTGCGCTTCCAGTTGCTCTAACGTGTCTTCATCGAGCTTCCCGGCGAACAGGACATTGAGACCGAGCTTGTTGCGTGTCGCGGTGAGGCCGGACTTGAGTTTGTCTAGCCAGCCTTTTTTTTCTTCAATAGAAGGAACGAGCACGCTCGCGGGGATGGCCTCTACGGTTAATACTGCGGGAAGGTCGGTGGTCGAAGGGGTTGCGGCGATCGGGGGTGACTCAACCGGTTCTGCGACGGTCGGTTGATTTTTTTTCTTGAACAAGCCCCACATGGAGCGCTTTCTTACGGGATTCGAGACAATTGCATTCTAAGTTTGTCTTGGCTCCTCCCGCTTCAAGGGGGACAAGGCACGCTTGTCGCCCTTGGTTCCGGGTGGGGGATGAGTTTT
>JBBRVM010000366.1:0-4476 GCA_038246865.1 Burkholderiales bacterium | reverse complement strand
TAAGGCCAACCAAGGAAGAGCGGCAGCAGATTTTGGGGATTTAGGTGAGGTTCGCTGGCTATCAGCTTTTTGCTGGAAGCGTTATTGCATTGGGGCTAGAGCCGAGCTGCGAGCAGAAGTCGATTTTCGTTGATTTGATGCGCTTAGCCCATACAGAACTGTCGTTGCAGCACGAAGCTGTCGGTTTCAAGCAGTGGTAATCACCGACCTTGAGCTCACGACTCGCCTTGCCGAGGAAACCGGCGCGCTGCTTCATGCGCTGCGTCTGACCTCAAGCCTTGAAGGCCGCGCACTAGGTGACGCGGGAGACAAACAGGCCAACGAATTCCTGTTGCGGGAGTTCGCCAAACATCGCCCGCAAGATGCTGTGCTTTCCGAGGAATCGCACGATGATCGCGAGCGTTTGAACTCGACGCGTTTGTGGATCATCGATCCGCTGGACGGCACGCGCGAGTATCGCGAGCAACGCGGCGACTGGGCGGTGCATGTGGCGCTGGTTGACCGAGGCGTGGTCATTGCCGCTGCTGTCGCACAGCCGTCGCGCGATGAGGTTTTTTCCTCGGCTCCGACGGCAACCCCCGCGCTTTCAAAGCGCGTCATCGTGGTGAGTCGCTCAAGGCCGCCGGCGCGGGCTCAGGGGATTGCCGATGCGCTTGGTGCGGTGCTCGAACCGCTGGGTTCTGCCGGCGTGAAAGCGCTCGCGGTGGTGCGCGGCGAGGCGCTCGCCTATGTGCACGAAGGTGGGCTCAACGAATGGGATGCCGCTGCGCCGATTGGCGTTGCGCTGGCGCGCGGGCTGCACGTGTCCGATCTGCAGGGCCGTGCGATTGTGTTTAATCAGCCCGATGTGGTGTTGCACGGCGGGCTGATTATTTGTCGGGCGGAGTGTGCTGGGACGATCTTGGCGACTTTGTAGCTGCCGCCATCAACCCCTTCGCCCTTCGGGCGGAGCCAGCAGCGACAAGCGTGTCGCTGTGCCCTACTTCGCAGGGGAGGCAAAACTTTCGCAAGTCTCCACTGCGTAGTAGGGGAGATGTCGGCACCGCCGACAGAGGGGTAGGTAGTGGAAGGCGTACGCCCTAAATCCGCAACCGCTCCACCACGCGCCCAGCCTGCAAGTGCTCTTTGATGATTTCATCCACATCGGCTTCGGTTTCGTAGTGATACCAAACCTCCTCCGGATAGACGACGATAATCGGACCTTCCTCGCAGCGATCAAGACAACCCGCGTTGTTCACGCGCACTTTTCCCTGTCCCGACAAGCCGAGCGATTTGCATTTTTTCTTCGCGTAATCGCGCAGGTCGCTTGAGCCGCGGTCGCCGCATGATGGACGACCGTCGTCGCGCTCGTTAGTGCAGAAAAAAACGTGATGTTTGTAGTAACTCATAATTGCGCTGTTGCTTTCAATTGGCTCAATTATGACTGGCCCCCTCGCTCACCTTCGCGTTCTCGATCTCACCCGCGTGCTAGCGGGGCCCTGGTGTACGCAAACGCTGGGCGATCTCGGCGCTGATGTGATCAAGGTGGAGCGCCCGGACACCGGCGACGATACGCGCGCGTGGGGGCCCGCGTGGCTCAGTGATGGCGAAGGCAGGGACACCAGCGATTCAGCCTATTTCTCCAGCTGCAATCGCAACAAACGCTCGCTCACGGTAAATATTTCGACGCCAGAAGGTCAGGCGCTCCTGCGCGAACTGGCGGCCAAGTGCGACATTCTGGTTGAGAACTACAAGCTTGGCGATTTGAAGCGTTACGGACTCGACTACCCCGCCCTCTCAAAAGTTAATCCGAAACTTGTTTACTGCTCGATCACGGCTTACGGACAAGACGGCCCCTACGCGCAGCGCCCCGGCTACGACTTGTTGTGTCAAGCCGAAGGCGGACTCATGGCGATCAACGGTCATGCCGACGTGGAGGATGGCGGCCCCGGTGGCGGCCCTGTGAAGGTCGTTATCGCAGTCACTGACGTGCTCTCAGGCCTCAACGCGACCATCGCCATCCTCGCCGCGATTGAGGCGCGCCACACGACCGGCAAAGGCCAGCACATCGACATCGCGCTGCTGGACTCCATCGTGCAATTCGGCGCGAACCAGATTGCAACGTACTTCATCACTGGCAAAGTACCGGAACGTGTCGGCAATGCGCATGTGAATCTCGCGCCGTACCAGTCGTTCAAAACTGGCGACGGCTACATGATCGTCGGCGCGGGCAATGACGGGCAATGGCGAAAGCTTTGTGACGCAATGGGCGCGGCCGACATGGCATTCCGTCCCGAGTACCTTGAGATGAAGGATCGTAATGCTAACCGTGGACAGCTAGTGCGCGATATGGAAGCGATCTTGACTCAACATCCCACGCAGCACTGGCTTGAAACCTTCGCAATCCTCGGCATTCCACACGCGCCGATCAACACGTATGATCAGGTGTTTGCGCATCCCCAGGTTCAGCATCGCGGCTTGCGCATGGAGATGGAGCGTCCAGCAGAGCAGGGCGGTGGCAGCATCGCGATGGTGAAAAGCCCAATTCGCATGAGCGACACGCCGGTGACCTATCGCCACGCGCCGCCGGTCAAGGGCTCCAGCACGGAGGCTGTATTGCGCGATGTGCTTGGGAAGACGGACGACGAAGTCGCTGCGCTCAATGCCAAAGGCGTCGTTTAGCCTCTCGAGCCGTCGTCATTCTGAGCCTCAAGCGAAGAATCAGATCGCGCCCAGTTCGGTTCGCCATTTTCATGGGGGCTGGCGCGCCATCTGATCCTTCGCCAGGCTGAGGATGACGACGCTTACCGTGCCTTCAGCGCGTCTCGAAACGCCGGATACAAAACCATATTGCCGTGTGCGCTCAGGTGATCGCCATCAAAAAACAGCGGTTTACCATCGACGACCGCACTACAGGTTTCACCGGGACATAGCAGCGGGAACGGATCCCAAATGTTGATCGACGCATTCGCCGCAGCCAGTTCGCGCATGCTCATGAGCATCGGAGCGCGGAGCGCTTCGAGATCGGTGCGAGGCTGAACGATTCCGCCGCGACAAATCGGATTGGCCGCGTTGAACCAGTCCGCGCAGCGGAACGTTGGGCTCTTGAAGATGGGTTTCGGCGCTTCAAACATAATTCTCACCCCCGGTGCAGACAGCGGGGTGAGCCACTCCGGGGCTTCGGCACGGGCTTGTTGCGCCCATGTTTTTGCGGTGTCGCTGTTCGCACTTGCGAGCACTTGCTTCTCGTCGAACGCGGCCCATTGATCGGCGTAACGCCATTGTCGAAGCGATGCCAGAAACACCACGTCGCCCGACTTCGCGAGCCCCTTGACGTCTGTTACTGCAGCGCGTACAAACTCGATACAGCCGGGTGCACGGCCCACCGTCATCGGCATCTTGAGATCAAGCAGCCCACAGCCCGCGGAGGTGTAGACGCTGACCGCCACACCCGTCTCGGTGCTCAGACGATCAAACATCGGCAGATACGCCGTGGCGTGCGAGTCACCAATGGCAAAAAGTTTTTCTGGCCCTACCGCTACTGGGCAACCCGATGGCACATAAGAGATCACCTGCCCACCCGCCAATGAGCGATAGACCATATCCACCTTGCACATCGGCTTAAGCCCAGCGACGGGAGGCATGCGGTTGCTGACATACCAATCGGTTGCGTTACGTGACACGACGGATAAGCCGAGCACAGGCTGCGACGCGAATAGAGCCTTCATGACTCCCCAACCTGCAACCAGAGCGAGCAGGAACAAGACCGCGCGCAGCACCGGTGTGCGTCGTTGCAGCGCAGGATGATGGCGAATCGGCAGTTCAATCCAGCGGTAGGAGGCGGTGGCGAGTGCGAAGGTGACGGCAATCGCGATGAGCTGCGTGAGCCATTGGTCAATGCCGGTTGTCCATCGCAACAACACGTAAACCGGCCAGTGCCAGAGATAGAGAGAGTACGAGCGCTTGCCGATCCACACCAACGCCGGATACGCGAATAGCCGACGCAGAGGATGCGTCACATCAGCCTGCGCGCCGCCAATCAAAAGCGCGGCACCGACTACGGGCGGCACCGCCCAGAACCACGGAAACTCTGCGGTGTTCGCGTAGACGAAGGTTGCCGCAATTGCGGCGATGCCAAGCCACGGCGTGACCTTTGCGAACAACCCGCGCCGCGTTGCCACGCCACCGCCGTTGGCAGTCAGCTGAAACAGCGCCACCCCCGTCGCCAGCTCCCAGAAGCGAAATACGATTCCGTAAAACGCAGACGTAGGTGCGTTCTTCATCGCCCAGATGCAGCCGATCAGCGAAGCAACGCCGAGTCCGATCAGGCTGGCCGTGGCAATGCGCCGTATCAGTGTGCCTCGCGCGGCAACCCAGAGAAAAAACAGGAAAGGAAATACCACATAAAACTGCTCTTCGACGCCGAGCGACCAGGTATGCGTGTACGGATTGAATTCAGCACGCGGCGCGAAATAGGTGTCGACGTTGGTTTGCAAT
>JBBRVM010000365.1:0-4481 GCA_038246865.1 Burkholderiales bacterium | reverse complement strand
TTCAGGTAATTGAAACCGCTGAACCATAAGCGCTCGGTGCCACCTATCCACGCGTTGCCCGGCGTGAACGCCAGCGAATAACTCACAGCAAACCAGAGCAGACTTACAAGGCCGGTGATCGCCACGACGCTTGCCATCGTATTGATCACGCTCTTGCGGCGCACCATACCGCCATAAAAAAGGGCGATACCGGGCAAGGTCATCAGCAGCACGAGTGCCGTGCTCGTCATCATCCACGCAGTGTCCGCCGCGTTCAGGCTACTCTGCGGCACCAGACCGGGCTTGGTGGGCGCTGTTGCGGCAGGGAGCACAGCCACCGGAGCTTGTGGCGTTGCAGCTGCCGGTTCGGTAGCAATTGCAGTGGAGTCAGGCGACGTGCCCGATGCTTCGGCCAGCAGGGGTGTCGTCGTTGCTGGCGCGGGTGCCGCCGCCGTGGTCGCGGGGTTGGGGAGAGGCGGAGTTTGCGCGGCAACGGCCAAACTCAACGCTAGAACGCACAAACCTATCCAAAAGGGCGCGCAGATCGGTCTGATTCGGTGCATTGCGTTACCAAGTGCTTGTATTAACACTTGTAAATGCACAAGACGTGCCAGTGGAAATCTGGCCCCGAATCAAACGCCGCTATCTATCCAAACTTCACGCCGCCAGCGCTGGAAACAACACATCGGTGAAACCAAATTTGGTCATGTCATGAATACGGCGTGGGTACAGCACGCCATCAAGATGATCGCATTCATGCTGCACGACGCGCGCATGAAATCCGTCGACCACGCGTTCAAACGCAGCACCGGTGGCATCCCGCCCCGAGTAGCGCAACTGCTCGTAACGCGGCACCTCGCCGCGCAAACCGGGCACCGACAGGCACCCTTCCCAGCCAGTAGACATGTCATCGCCGAGCGGCTCCAGAACCGGGTTGCAAAGCACGGTGAATGGAATATCCGGCGCGTCGGGATAGCGCGGGTTAAAGCCGGTGCCGCCGAAGGTGACGACGCGCAAATCTACGCCAATCTGCGGAGCCGCGATGCCTGCGCCGTTCGCGGCTTTCATGCTGTCGAGCAAATCAGATATCAGCTCATGCATTTCGTCTGAGTCGAACATCGATTCTGGCACGGGTTGCGCGACCAGCAGCAAGCGCGCATCACCCATTTTGAGGATTTCCCTAAATGCCATAGCTTGATCCCTCCCTTCCTACGGTCGATCCTTGTAAACCAGCGCCAATGCCGCGATGATGCGCTGCACCCGACCAATACTGGCGTCGAGCGTGCTGTTGATGTTCGCGTGCGAGATCATGTTAATGCTGTTGCCGCAGCCCGCCGCCCAGTTGGAAACGACGCACATATGGGCGTAGCGGAGCGTCAGTTCGCGCGCCAGCGCCGCCTCAGGCATGCCGGTCATGCCAACCAGAGTCGCGCCGTCGCGCGCCATGCGAGCAATTTCTGCCGCAGTTTCAAGGCGCGGCCCCTGCGTTGCACCGTAAACACCCGTCGCAACCACAGGCTCACTCACCAACGCGGCTGCGCGCCCGATGGCATCACGCAGCTCATCGCTATACGGTCGCGTGAAGTCCACGTGCACGACGTTGCGATCACTGCCGTCACAAAACGTGTGCTCGCGACCATAGGTGTAATCGATGATCTGATCCGGTACCGCGATCACGCCCGGGCCGGTGTTGTCTGCGATACCACCCACCGCCGCCACCGCCAGCAGGTCGGTCGCGCCTGCCTGCTTCAGCGCCCAGACGTTCGCCCGGTAATTGATGCGGTGCGGAGCATGAATATGACCAGGCCCATGGCGGGCAATAAACAACATCGGCACGTCATTCATTTCCCCAAAAACGAGTGGGCCGGAAGGCTCGCCAAACGGGGTTCTCGCGATCTCCCGACGGATCACGTTCATTTGGCCCAGTCCAACCAGGCCGCTGCCACCAATCACTGCGAGCATGTTTACTTGAGACCAGCACGTTAAAACGCTATTCTCGCAGTATTGCCATTTGCAACTTCCCCTATGTATCTGACCCGATTGCTGCAACTCATGTCCGAACGCGAAGCGTCGGATTTGTTTATCTCGGCGGGCGCGCCGATCCATTTGAAGATCAACAACGACACGCTGCCGGTCAGCACTCAGATCATCGACGCGTCGACGGCACAAAAAATCGCCTACGAAGTCATGAGTGCCGACGAGATCGAGCGCTTCGAGCGCGATTGGGAGATGAATCTTTCGCACGTGGAGCCGGCGTACGGCAACTTTCGCGTCAATGTTCTGCGCCAGCGCGGAAGCGTGTCGATGGTGGTGCGCTACATCCGCAGCAGCGTGCCGGAATTCGCATCGCTCAATCTGCCCCCGGTGTTGCTTGACCTCGCGCTAGAACGGCGCGGGTTGATCCTCGTGGTGGGTTCCACAGGCTCGGGCAAATCGACGTCGCTCGCGTCGATGATCGACCATCGCAACACAAACACTACCGGACACATCCTCACGGTCGAAGACCCGATTGAATATTTGATCCGTCACAAGCGCTGCGTAGTCAATCAACGCGAAGTCGGGCACGACACCAAGTCCTACGACAACGCGCTGCAAAACGCGTTGCGCGAAGCGCCGGATTTGCTGCTGATCGGCGAGGTGCGCGACCGCTCCACGATGCAACACGCCCTCACCCATGCGCTGACGGGCAACCTGTGCCTGACCACACTGCACGCGACCAACAGCTACCATGCGTTGTCGCGTATCATCAACATGTATCCGCAGGACGCGCGCTCGGGTCTGCTGGCGGACTTGGCGTACGGCCTTAAAGCGATCATCGGGCAGCGTCTGGTGAAAACCAAAAACGGCAATTTGCAACCGGCCGTTGAGGTGCTGATCAATACCAAGCTGATCTCCGAGATGATCACCTCTGGCGAAATGCACAAAATCAAAGAGGCGATGGAGCAGAGTCTGACGCCTGGCTCCTGCACCTTTGAGCAGGCATTGGGCAAGATGTATCTCAACGGCACGATCACCTACGAAGAGGCGCTGACTGCGGCAGATTCGCCGACCAACCTCGCGTGGCTGATCAATCAATCGCAACAGTCGGTGAGCTCCAGCAGTCAACGCCGTAGCGCCGCCTCTGCCACCAATTTCGACGACTTTGATCTTGCAAAACAACCCGAACACGCACAATAGCCGTCGCGAACAGGGCAGGTCGTGCCTGAGTCACTAACAGATCTCTCCCGAACGGTCGAGCTTGCCGCGCAGTTGATCGCGCAACCGTCGGTCACGCCGGATGATCGTGATTGTCAACGCATCGTTGGCGAGCGTTTGGCGCGCATGGGATTTCGGCTGGAGACCTTGCGGCGCAATGGCGTGACCAATTTGTGGGCGCGGCGAGGCGATGCGCGTCCGCTGGTTTGTTTCGCGGGACACACCGACGTCGTGCCTACCGGGCCGCGCCATCAGTGGCTGTCCGATCCGTTTACGCCGACCGTGCGCGACGGTGTGCTTTATGGACGCGGCGCGTCGGATATGAAGACCTCCATTGCGGCGTTTGTCACTGCGACGGAAGACTTTTTGTCAACGCATCCGAATCCCGACGGATCGATTGCTTTCTGCCTGACTTCGGATGAAGAAGGCCGCGCGATTGACGGCACCCGCCTCATGGTCGAGATGCTGCGCGAACGCAATGAGGCGATTGACTATTGCATCATCGGCGAGCCGAGTTCGGTGGACAAAATCGGTGACATGATCAAGATTGGGCGTCGTGGCACGCTGTCGGGCAAAGTGCGAGTCAATGGCATTCAGGGCCACATCGCGTACCCGCATCTCGCCTCAAATCCCATTCACTCAGTGGCCCCCGCATTGACCGATCTCACGCGAGAAACCTGGGACGCGGGCAACGAGCACTTTCCGCCCACCAGCTTTCAGGTCTCGAACATCAACTCCGGCACCGGTGCGGGCAACGTCATCCCCGGCGCACTGGAAATGCTGTTCAATTTTCGCTATTCCACCGAGAGCACCCACGAGACGTTGAAGTCGCGCTTCACGGCGATGATGTGCCGACACAATGTGCCGTGCGACATCGAATGGACAGGCCTTGGCCTGCCATTTTTGACCGAGCAGGGCGCGCTCGTCGCGACCATGAAACAGGCCATCGAAAAAGTCACTGGCATCGCGCCCGCGTTGTCCTGCACGGGCGGCACGTCCGACGGTCGATTCATCGCGACCTGGTGCCGCGAACTGGTTGAATTCGGCCCAACCAACGCCACAATCCACAAGATCAACGAATGCGTTGCCTTGAATGAAATCGAACCCTTACGAGAGGTTTATCTGCAAGTCCTGAAATCACTACTGGCCCACAATAATTCATGAGTTTCTTGACTCCCCTCACTTTCCCAAACGCCGTTCCGCAGGAACTGGCCACCATCGGCGACTGGTGGCGCTTTGGCGTCAGTTCACTCGCACGCGTCGACGCCCAGTACGGTCAGGGCACGACCGACGCCGGTCAGGACGCC